>JAOAAM010000074.1 GCA_026418875.1 Gemmataceae bacterium
CCACTAGCCGATTCCCCGAGCCGCGACCGAAGCAACCCACCCGAGCGATTCACCGCCGCAGTCCCCGAAGCGCCCACAGCAGGGGACAACTCCGTGTACCTGGTCGGATTCGATGGAACCGTGCGTGAGCTATACCGAGACAAGGGGCTGGTCCTGTCCATTTTGCTCCGGGGCGAGCGCCTGTTGATCGGAACGGCAAGCAAAGGCCAATTGATTGAGCTTGATCCGACGACGCGGTCCCGTCGGGAGATCTCGCGCATGGACGCAGGTCAGGTGTATCGGCTGGTGCCACGACGCGATGGTCGAATCCTGGTGGCTGCCAGTGATCCCGGGCGAATCTTCGAGTTGAGCGACCAATTCGAGTCGAAGGGGTCCGTGGTGGGCGAGGTGATCGACGCCCGACTGATCAGCCGATGGGGTGCCCTGACGTGGGCCAGCGACACACCGCCGGGGACCAGCATCAAGGTTGCCGTGCGTGGCGGGAATGTCTCCGAGCCAGACGATACTTGGACTCCATGGTCCGATGACATGGCGGATCCCAGTGTGGCAGCGGTGTCCCTGCCCCCCGCACGTTTCCTGCAAGTGCGCGTCACCCTGACCTCCTCGGATCCCGCGGTCTCGCCGTCGTTGCACCATTTGACCGTGCGCTACGCCACCCTCAATCAACCACCGGAGGTGACCAGCCTGGAAACCCCGACGGCCGAGGCCATCGCCTCGTCCAAGGATCCCAAGCGAATTCGGTTCAAATGGAATGCAACGGACGCCAATGAGGATGAACTCGTCTTCGACTTGTACGTTCGCAAATCAACCTGGGACGATTGGGTTCGCATCGAAGAGAGTTGGGCGAAGAACGAGTACGAATGGGACACCACCACGATGCCCTCGGGCGAATACCGGTTCAAGGTTGTCGCCAGCGATCGACCCGACAACGGAGATGGTTCCGCACTGCAAAGCCAGCGAATCAGTGAACCGGTGGGCGTCGCCCATGAATTACCCACGATCAAGCTGAAAGCGACGGTCGGAGCGGACGGTCGAGTGCAACTCGAGGCGGAGGCATCCTCCACGACGTCACGATTGTACGCAGCCGCTTTCGCCGTCGATGGCGGGCGGTGGACCTCCGTGCAGCCTCGGGATGGGTTATTCGATTCGCGTTCGGAATCGTTCCAGTTGCAGACGATGCGGCTCGAGCCGGGTTCGCACGTCATCGTGGTTCGAGTGCGGGACGCAAGTGGGAATTGGGGCATGGCCGACGCCGTGGTCACGATCCCGGCCTCCAAGCCCTGACCGAATCGCCTTACAGCGAACTCTGGGCCGATCGGTTCGAGCTTGCTTTCCAAGCCCTTACGGTTTATCCGTGGGGGCATGGTTTTCACGTCGCCGGTCTTCCTCTTCCTGTTTTTGCCCGCAGCCTTGGCTGCGGTCTGGCTGTCACCGCGCCAAGTCCGCCTCACTGTCCTGCTCCTCGCTAGCCTGTTTTTCTACACTTGGGGCGAGAAAGGTTATGTCTTCCTCATCGCCTTTTCTATCTTGCTCAATTACGCGCTGGGCCGATGGATCGAGTCCCTCGACGGACGGCCCGGTCAACGACGCGTCTTGATCGTCGCGGTGGCCCTTAATCTCGCGACTTTGTTATTTTTCAAATACACCCCGCTCCTACTTGACACAGCCCGAAGCATCTTGCATCCGATCGGCCTCACCTTCACGTTGCCCAACGTATCGGTCCATCTGCCGATCGGCATTTCGTTCTTCACCTTCGAGGCAATTTCCTACCTCGTGGACGTGCGGCGGGGGACGATCCCGGCAACTCGCAGTCCGATCAAACTCGGCGTTTTTCTGACCCTGTTTCCCCACCTTGTGGCGGGGCCGATCGTCCGCTACGGCGACATCTCACGCTCGTTGGATCACCATACTCTCGACGTGGCTCAGGCGGCCCGGGGCGTGAGACGATTCATCATCGGCCTGTCGAAAAAGCTTCTACTGGCCAATCCCGCCGGCCGCACCGCCGACCTGATCTTTGGCCAAGACCCCAGTCTGCTCCAACCCAGCGCCGTCTGGCTGGGCGCCGTCTGTTACACTTTGCAGATTTATTTCGACTTTTCGGGCTACAGCGACATGGCCATCGGCTTGGGTCGGATGATCGGCTTCGAATTGAGCGAGAATTTCCATTATCCCTACGTCGCATCTTCCGTGACCGAGTTCTGGCGACGCTGGCATATCTCGCTTTCCAGTTGGTTCCGCGACTATGTCTACATCCCCTTGGGCGGGAACCGCCGAGGACCCCTACGGACCGCTTTGAATCTTCTGACAGTGTTCAGCTTGTGCGGCTTGTGGCACGGGGCGAGTTGGTCCTTCCTCATCTGGGGTTGGCATCATGGCCTGTTCCTCATCCTCGAGCGGTGGTTTCGACGGTGGAACGTTCCGACCCAATGGGAGCTGATCCTGGCATGGCCGCGACGCCTTTACATGATCGTCGTCGTGATGATCGGATGGATTTTCTTCCGGGCCGATAATCTGTCGCACGCCTTGGCCCTGCTTCGCGCCGCCGTTGATTTTCGCAACCCCGCCGGCCACCCGGCGACGGACTATGTCCAGCTTGAATTGGCCATCGTCCTGGGAGTCGGTTGGATCGCGGCGATGCCCCTCGCCCCGATGACCAAGCCTTGGCGCGATCGCCTCGAGCGAATGGGGGGACTGGGGCGAACAGTGGAATGGTTGCTGCTCCTGGCGCTGGCATCCCTGTGCCTGATTACCGTCGTCGGTGGAACGTACGATCCGTTTATCTACTTCCGGTTCTGAAAGCGAGGGGCACGAATGAGAGCCGGCAAAAACACGGATGTGCTGGTCGTCTCCGGCTTCTTTGCGTTTTGCTCCGTCATGGGGGCGTGGTCGCTTGTACAATCGCCCGATCAGGGCTCGTTGATCCGGGAAGGTCGCGTTCCATCTCCGTTCCCGGAGTTGCGGAAGGCCCAAGATGTTCGACGTTTTCCCACCCGCTTCGAGTCCTACTTCCAAGATCGCCTGGCGTTCCGCGAGACCTTGCTGAATGCACATGCAGCGATCCGAGTTTGGGGGCTGGGCGTCTCGTCGTCCCCGAAAGTCATCGTCGGCACCGACGGCTGGCTGTTCCTCGATCCGTCGAGCGAAGCCCAAGGTGTCAACTCAGCCCCGGCCGACCTGCGTGCTCGGCGATGGATCGAGTGCCTGCGGCAGTGGCGCGATTGGTGTGCGAGTCGCGGTATCCGTTTTTTGTTCGTCCTGGTGCCCGAGAAGCAGACGGTTTACCCAGACAAGCTACCGGCCTCGCACCGTCCCCCGCAGCCCGCCCTAGCCGGCGATCATCTTCGCCGCTTGGCCCCCCCGCTGCTCAGCGAATCTTTTTTGGATCTCACCCCCTTGCTGCAAGAAGCCCGTCGTAACCAGGACGTGTACTTCCGCACGGATACGCACTGGAACGACGATGGCGGTTGGCTCGGCTACGAGGCGATTGCCCGTCGCTTGGGCATCACGCCGATTTCGGCCAATTCGCTCTTGAGCGAGGTCGTCCCGAACTTCGAGGGAGATCTCGCACGAATGCTGCACCTGCCCCGACCCGAAACGGAGGTGACGCGGACATTGCACGATCCCTCAGCAAAAGCCAGGCGCCGCGACGAGGCGGTTCCGCTGGATCCGCGCTGGCACTCACCGCGCTCGATTCAGCCTCAGGTTTGGGGCGTAGACGATCGGGATCTTCCCCGTGGCGTGATGTTTCACGACTCGTTCGCCCAGCGGGTGGTGATTCCGCGGTTGGCCGAGCATTTCCACACGCTGGTCTACGCCCCGTCGGTCGCTCCAGACCCGAAGGTGATCGAGCGATTTGCCCCGCAGGTGGTCGTGCAGCAACTCGTCGAACGACGAATCAACCACCACGATCCGATCGCCCCGCCATGATGAACCGTGTCCGTCGAACGTCAGGAGGTTTGCCCGTTGAAGGTCTCCCCGGTCAGCCGCTCGTAAGCCTCGATGTATTTTGCCCGAGTGCGGTCCACCACCTCGGGGGGTAGTTCGGGTGGGGGACTGTTCTTGTCCCATCCGCTGGCACTGAGCCAATCGCGAACATACTGTTTGTCGAACGAGGGCGGAGACGTCCCCGGCCGATACTCCGACGCCGGCCAGAAACGGGAACTGTCCGGCGTCAACACCTCGTCCACGAGGATAATCTCGCCATCCGGCAAGCGTCCCCACTCAAACTTAGTGTCGGCAATCAGGATGCCCCGGCAGCGGGCGTAGTAGGCGGCCGTCCGGTAAACCTCGATACTCAAATCCCGCAACTGCGCCGCCAAACCGAATCCCACGCGCTGCCCCATCTGAGCAAACGAGATGTTCACATCGTGCCCGGACTCTTCTTTCGTGGCTGGCGTGAAGATCGGCTCCATTAGCCGATCCCCCTCCACCAGCCCCAGCGGCATGGGGATGCCGCAAACCCGGCGCGATTGTGAGTACTCCTTCCAACTCGAGCCTGCGAGATAGCCACGCACGACGCACTCGATCGGCACGACCTCCGCTTTCTTCACCAACATGGTCCTGCCGGCCAACACATCCGCTTGGGCCACGAACTCCGGCCCCATCTCGGCCAGGTCATCGCTGAGGAAGTGGTTCGGCACCCCCAGCATCTCCAACCAGAACCGAGTCAATCCGGTGAGGATACGGCCCTTGTCGGGGACGGGAGTCGGCAGGACCCAATCGAATGCGCTGATCCGATCGGTCGCAATGATCACCAGCCGGTCGCCGAGGTCGTAGACGTCCCGAACTTTGCCGCGGCGGCAAGGGTAATTCGGTATATTCGTGGAGTAGAGTGGGCGCATGCTGAAGGTCTATCCTACACTGCCAATCCGCTCAACTACTGGCGCTACGGTAGCGGCGCAAAGCCCGACGGAAAAACCACCGGCTGAAAGCCAGCATCATCGCCGTCGCGATCACCAGCCACCAAGCGTACTCCCAGCGATAGATTGGCCGCACCATGATCTCCGCCGGGACGCTAATGGTCAACATCACCGGCAACACAAAGGTAAACACCCGACCGATCGGCCAAGCCCACGAATTTTGAAAAACTTCCCGGGGATACCGCATCAAGCTGGAGAATAGCCACCACAATTCCATCAAGCTCTGATTGCGCACCATCCAAACGGCCGACGAGGTCAACATCAAAAGGAAGCTGTACGCTAACAAAATCGCGCAACCGAACGCTACGAGAAACAACACGATCTGCCCGAGTCCAATCTCAACCGCCGGTGACTGCCGGAGGGCATAAATCATGACTCCCGCACCCATCAACACGTTCGGCACCGTCGACCAATCCACCCGGCGCATGGTGATCAGAAATTGCTCATCGATCGGTTGCAAGAGAACGGTGTCCAGCTTTCCCGTCCGGACCTGATGCGAGAAATCCTGACAGTTCTCCAGAAAAAGCGTTTCGATCATGCCCTCGACGGCAAAATAACATCCAATGAAGAATTGATACTGGTGTCGATCCCAACCCTGAATGGTGTCGGTTTTCGAATAGATCACGTCGTAGAAGAGCAAGAGGATCGTCAACCAGAGAACTTCGACAAAAACCTTCAGCAAGAAATTGCCTCGGAACGCCATCTCATTGAGTAAGGCGAACCGAGCCAGGGCGAGCCACAGCCGTACATAGCGGATGAAATTGGCCAAGGGCAACGTTAACCTCCAAACGCGCTGTACCGCCGCAATCCCAAGCGGAACAACCCTCGGGCCGTCAACACGAGAACGATCGCCCATCCCGCCTCCGCCAACAGTCCCCGCCAAAGGGCCTCGCCTTCGACTTTGCCGAGAAAAACAGCCGCAGGGAAATAGGCCATATATTGGAACGGCAAGCATTTTAAAAGATCGGCCCAAGGCTCCGGCAGCAAATCCAACGGAAACATGTGGCCTGAAACAAAATAGTTCAACGTGTTGACAATGTACAGCAAGGATGTGACCTCCAATAGCCAGAAACCCGCCATCCCGATGCACGCCTCGAAATAAAAGCCAACAAAGAACGCAAGGATCAAGGAGACACCATAAGCAACCCACGTCGTCACATCCGGCAGATGGTCAAAATAATGGCGGCATAAGAAGAACAAGATAGCATACGGGACGAAGGAGGTCACGATATATGCAATCTTGTGGGCCACTCGATAGACGATGAGATAACTCAGCATGTCTAGCGGCTGCAACAAATACTTTTTGAGGTTACCCTCCCGGATGTCCAAGGCAATGTTGTTGGCGAGGCCCGGCATGGATGAGAACATGCGCGAAATGTGAACCAGCAACAGGTAGGCAATCATTTCCGCCAGACGGAAACCACTCAACTCACTCTGACCAGAACCAACATAGACGCTGGTCCACAACAGGATGGTCGTGAGCATGGGCAGCAGGCGTAGTGCGCTGCTGAGGATGAAGTCGCTTCGGTAGGCCAAACGCTCGACCAGGGCGATCCGAAAGATGTTGAAGTATTTTCGGAGCGACCGGTAGACCGATCGCGATGTCGAGGCGACGGGAGAGGCCGGCGCGATCTGGGTGTTCATGAGCGAAGGGCTTCCACGACCCTTTGGCGGGCTAATTCGAGGGCCTCGGGGAGTTTGTCGGCATGAGGTCCGCCGGCTTCGGCTTTCTCGGGTTTGCCGCCGCCCCGCCCGCCGACGACGGCGACGACCTCCTTAATGAGATTTCCCGCATGGAGGCGTTTGCTCAGGTTGTCTGTCACGACAGCACGCAGCGCCGCTTTCCCCTCGTCACGCCATCCCAAGACGACCACACACGAACCGGTCTTAGAGATAATTCGGTCCGTTTGCTGCCGCACCTGCTCCATAGTGGCAGTGGGCAGCTCGCCAATGACGATCCGCGCACCAGCGACCTCGGCGGCCTCCGCCAAGAGACGATCGACCGCTGCGGCGAGGTCGCCCGCTTGTTCTTTTTTCCGCGACTCGTGCAGTTTTTTCACCTCGTCATTCAAGGCCTCGACCCGAGCTAGGAGTTGTTCGGGCGGACATTGGAGACGTTCGGCCAGTTGATTCAAGATTCGGGCCATGCCTTGCACGGCCTCAAACGCCGCTCGCCCGCTCACGCCGGTGACTCGGCGAACTCCCTTGCCCACGGCCTCGTGCGAGATGATTTTGAACAATCCCGCCTGGCTGGTGCGGGAGAGGTGCGTTCCGCCACAAAACTCGGCGGAGTCATCCCAAGTCACCGCTGCCGGATTGTCCGGCCCGATCAGGACGACACGCACCGGATCGGGGTATTTCTCGCCAAAGACCGCTCGCACCCCAACAATCTGCTTGGCCTGGGCGAGTGGCAAGGTCATCGCGATCACCGGGCGATCGGCCGTGATCTGTTCGTTGACACGCCGCTCAATCTCCGCCACCTCGTCTGGGGTTAAGGGCTTGTCGTGCGAGAAATCGAATCGGGTTTTCTGCTCGTCGACGAGCGAACCCTTCTGTTCGACGTGCTGCCCCAAGACCTGCCGTAACGCCAGGTTCAGCAGGTGCGTCGCCGTGTGATTTCGCATGATGTCCTGTCGTCGGGCGGCATCGACTTGGGCCTCCACGAATTGACCCACCTCAAGCAATCCTTCCGGAAGGTGGCCGATGTGCAAGACGGCATCGCCCAGCTTTTGAGTCGTTTCAACAATGAACTGCCCTGTGCCGCTCGTGATGACGCCGCTGTCACCGACTTGACCGCCGGCCTCGGCGTAGAAGCATGTGCGATCCAACAGCAACCCGACCGACCGGCCGTGGGGAACGAGTCCGCCGCTGAAGACGACGTTATCTTGGACCCAACCGAGAACTTGGGCCGGCGTGCGCAGGGTTTCATACTTGAGGGAGTCGTCCGTGGTGGGCAGCGTTCCCTGCACTGCCGTCACGACGAATTTCTTCCGATCCTTGCTCGATTGTTCAGTGAATTCTTGCCAAAGTCGTTGGAATTCGGCGCGATCGACTTTCAGGCCGATTTCGGCGGCCATCTGCTCGGTGATGTCCACGAAGAAGCCGTAGGTCGTGTGCAGGTCAAAGGCCGCTTTGCCGCTAATCGTGTTCGATCCGCTTTTGCGGGCGGTTTCGGCTACGTCTTGGAATAGCTTCACTCCCCGGGTGAAATTGCGGATGAATGTCTCTTCTTCGGCATGGATGATGGCCTGCACCTTGCCCGGATCGCGGCGAAGCTCGGGAAATACGTGGCCCATGCGCTCGACTAGCGTCGGGACCAAGTCGGCGAGGAAAGGCTTCGTCGCTCCGAGGTACTGCCGCCCGTAACGCTCCGCTCGCCGCAAGATGCTCCGCAGCACGTAGCCGCGCTTCTCATTGCTGGGGACGGCGCCGTCAGTGATGGCAAAAGTGAGAGTGCGGATGTGATCGGCGATGACGCGGTAGGCCGTGTCCTTCAAGTCATCGAGTCGGCCGGTGTATGCTGACGCTCCCGTCACCCGTTGGATGGCCTCGAACAGCGGAGCGAACAAGTCCGTGTCGTAGTTGCTATCTTTGCCTTGCAACACGGCCGTGATCCGCTCGAAGCCCATGCCGGTGTCCACATGCTTCGCAGGCAATGGCGTCAGGCTTTGATCCGGGTTGCGATTGAATTGGATGAACACCAAGTTCCAGATTTCGATCACTTCGGGGCTGCCCCTGTTCACCAAGGTGCGGCCTCGCTTGTCCGGCGTCTTGTCGTAGTGAATTTCGGTGCACGGACCGCATGGCCCGGTGTCGCCCATCTCCCAAAAATTGTCCTTCTTGCTCCCCAAGTGGATGTGGGTCTCCGGCACCCCGACGTCGCGCCAATGTTGGGCGGCCTCGTCGTCGCGCGGCACCTGCTGTTCCGGGTCGCCCTCAAAGACCGTCACGTGCAACCGGCTGCGGTCCAAGCGCCAGACTTCCGTCAATAGTTCCCACGCCCAGGCAATCGCTTCCTTCTTGAAGTAATCCCCGAAGCTCCAATTCCCCAGCATCTCGAAGAACGTGTGGTGGTAGGTGTCTTTGCCCACGTCGTCCAGGTCATTGTGTTTAC
>JAOAAM010000079.1 GCA_026418875.1 Gemmataceae bacterium
CGTCAGATGTGTATAAGAGACAGCTGTATGAGGATCCGACGCGGATCGCCGGCGTCCGGCGTTACGAGAGTGGCGATCCGTTCAATCGAGTGCATTGGCGGGCCACGGCTCGGACGGGGGAGTTGCATTCCAAAGTGTACGAACCCACGACCCTCGCCGGGGCCACCATCCTGCTCGACTTCGACGTTCGGGACTATCCGTCGCGGAGTGAGCCGCATCGCTCGGAGTTGGCGGTTACGACGGCGGCCTCGCTGGCCCACGCCGTCTTCGTTTTGGGGCAGCCGGTGGGATTGGCCACCAACGGGCGAGACATGGCCGAGCGGATTCGGGCCAAGGCGAAGGGGCCGCAGGATTTTGCCCGGCGAGCGATGGCGCGGCAGACCGTCGAGGAGGCCGATACCGGTGATCGCTTGCGCCCTGTGCAGGTGCCGACGCGCCGCGGTCCTGATCAGTTCCAGCACATTCGCGAGTTGCTGGCCCGAGTCGAACTGGCGGAGGGTTTGACTTTCGCCGATTTCGTCTCGGAAGTGACGCCGCGTTTGCCACGCGATGCCAGCGTCATCGCCGTCGTCCCCAAGGTGGGAGTGGAGACAGCCTTGGCTTTGGGCAATCTGCACCGGGCGGGGTTCGCGGTCTCGGTCGTCCTGGTTCTCGCCGATCCCGACGAGACGGAGCGGGCCTTCGGCCGGTTGTATGCCGAAAACATCCGCGACATCCGCCGCGTCGCTAGCGAGTCCGAACTGGCGGAGTTCTGCTCGAAGTCATTGCACCGGGGGAATCCTTACAACGTCGTGCTGGAGTCGTGAGCCTGTCCCCGCCGAGGAGGCCGCACCATGCCGAAACATCGCGAAGTCTCCGGTTTGGCCGACGCCTTGGCCCTACTCGTCGGCCCGACCTTGATCACCACCATGATTGTGGCGCTGGCGTTCTTCCTCATCGAGGTTTTTTACGGCGGCGAGTACTCCGGACGCATGCGCTGGACCATGTTCTTCTTCGTCCTGGGCAGCGTCCTGGTGGCACGCATCGCCATCGAGTTCGGCGACGCTCGCGCTGGCCTGTACGGACTGATCCTCGGCTTCGTCACCTTCCTGGCCATGCAGCGCTTCGTCCAATTCCCACCCGGGTGGATGGAGCAATTCGGCCCGCTGATCAATATCGGGCTTCTCTCCCTCACTTGGTGGTTCGCCCGACAGTTGACCTGGGATTGCACCCACATTGACCCGGAACGCGACGCCGCGGATCGCGGCGTGCTGGAGGCATCGGGGCTGGGGGGAGTCGATCGGCCCGAGGCCGACCCGGTGCAGGAAGCGGTCGAGGAAGAGGAGTTCGACGACGCGGAGAACCAAGGCATCTTGGCCCGCTTCCAACGTTGGCAGGAGCAACGGCGCAAGAGGCCGCACACCCCCGGCGTGTGGGTCGTCTATTTCGCCCTCGCCGCCCTGCCGATCTTTGGATTGGGCCAAGCGCTGATCCCCGTGGAGGATCGATCCCGCAGAGTGTTCAGCTTCGCCATGATGGTCTTGTACGTCGGCAGCGCGATGGGGCTGCTGTTGACGACGGCGTTTCTCGGCTTGCGGCGGGATTTGGAACAGCGGAATTTGCGAATCCCCCCCAGGATGGCGGGGCTGTGGTTGGGCATCGGCTCGGCGCTGATCGTGGCGTTCTTGCTCGTCGCCGCCCTGCTCCCACGCCCGGCATCGGAGACGGCGTTGATTGATGTGTCGAGTGTGATCGGTTCCGAAACACGGTCGGCCTCGCGCTATGCCATGCAAGCGCAGGGCCAGGGGAAGGGCGACGGGGCGGCGGGCAAGGAAGCATCGGAGCAAGCGCAGTCCGACGCTTCCGTGCAAGGCAAAAGCGCGGAGGCGGGGCGGGGCCAAGGACAGGACGACGCCCGGAAAGGCCAAGGCGAGAACAAAGGCCAAGGCGGCGAGTCCGGGAAAAGCGATCGGCAAGGCGATTCACCGGGCGGCTCGCAGCCGGGAGAGAAGAGCGACGAAAACAAATCCAGCTCGCCACCGTCTCGACCGGGAGAGCGACAAAACGCCGACAGCCGTTCCGAATCCCAGGGGCGGCCGATGGCATCGAATTCCCGGGCCGCCACGCCGAATCGCCCTGCCGCCGCCAGTTCGCGCGGTCCCATCTCCATCGGTCAGCTTGGGCCGGTGGGTCGTTTTGTGAAATGGCTGGTGTTCGCGATTCTCGCGGCGGTGGTGGTGTTCTTCCTGCTGCGTCGCGGTTTGACGATATTGGCCCAGTTCTCCGAGTGGGCCAAAGCAGTGCTGAATTTCTGGAACACGTTGTGGGCGAGGCTGTTCGGCGGTCCGGAACCGGCGCAGGAGGACGCGCCGATCGAGGAATTCGAGAACGTCCAGCCGTCGTCCCGGCCGTTCGCCGACTTCCGAAACCCCTTCGACTCCGAGGAAGCCGCCAAATGGCCGCCGGCGAGGTTGGTGCGTCAGGGGTTCGCGGCGTTGGAAGCCTGGGCCTGGGAAGCGGGTGTCGGCCGGGAGTCGCAGGAGACGCCCCTGGAATTTGCCCAAAGGATCGGCGAGACCTGGAGGGAGTTACAACCAGCCGCCTCTCGGCTGGCGGCCCTCTACGCTCGGCTGGCTTACTCCCGGGGGCCTCTTCCAGAGTCCAGCCGCGACGTGGTAGCCGAGTTCTGGCGGCGATTGGAGTCGGTTGGTCGCCCCGAGTCCCGCTCCGTTCGTGCAACCACCGAAGGGTGAAGCAACTTCCAAAATCGTGCGTCCACCGCGGGGTGACCTATCGTCCGAAAGCGTTCGTCCACTCCGGGCTAGTTCGGCAGCGGAAGGTCGGGTTGATCCCCGCGACTCGGGTTTTAACAGGGGTTGATCCCCACGGCTCGGGTTTGAATAATGTAACATCTCCAAGACGTCGCGCTCCCCAACTTTGCCGTGGTGGTGGAATTGGCAGACACACACGTTTGAGGGGCGTGTTCCCGAAAGGGAGTGCGGGTTCAAGTCCCGCCCACGGCACTAGATCATCCCCAGTTTCCGGTCCCCGAGCAGCTCTGCGGGCGCCACGCTCGGAATTCCCTCTGACTTTTTGGACCTCTTCGGGTCAAGTCAACACGGCATGACAGGCAATGCCGATCAAACTGAAGCTTGCCCAAATCAGCTTCATCCACGCACTCATGACGTTCCCTCCCGTGGGGAATTGGAGCGATCGCCTTTGAGTTGGGGAAGAGCGTAAAAGCCAGAAGCGGCATTGTCAATCACCGACCGGGAAAAATTGGCGGGATGGGGAGAACGAAGAATTCCCCCCAACTGCGGCGGACTTCATGATCCCGCCGTGGCTCTTGCTCGGCCCAGACTGTCCGTCGGTATGCCCCGCGGGGCACAATCCCGTGATGAAGGCTCGATACCCCGACCCCCGTGTGCCTGTTTCGCGCAATTGCGGGCGACAAGGTTCGTTCTTCGTGGTATACGTCGCCCCGGTGAATCTCCTTTTGCCCAAGAGGTCGAGCGATGTCCGAGCCATCGAAACCAGTCGTGTCGCGGTCATTCAGCTGGAGATGGCGTGCGCTATTGGCCGGTGTCGCCTTCGGCGCGATCTTGGGCTTCGCTCCGACCATCGTCTCGAAGACTCCGCTGCTGGGTTGGCTGGTGGCAGCGGCGTCGGGGGATGTGCATGGGACCGTCCACGTCGGCGGGGCACAGTTGTCCTGGTTCCACCCACCGGTCTTGCTCGATGTCGAGTTGCGCGATCCGCAGGGCCGGGTCATTATCGCCGCACCGCGGATGGAGTTGTCGCGGTCCCTGGTGGCGGTGGCCTTGGACTCGCGACACTTGGGGACGCTGACTTTCGACGAACCCCGCGTGAACCTCACCGCCACGGGCGACGACACGAATCTGGAGCAGGCACTTGCCGCTTTCATCGAGGGCGAGCCGACCTCCCGTTACCGCACGGGTTTGGATGTGGTCATTGATCGAGGCACGCTGCACTTAGTGGACGAGGATGTCAAGGAACGGTGGCAGGTGCGCGGCGTGTCGGGGCGGGTGCGGGTGCCACGGGAACGCGATGCCGCCACCGATATCCACGTCATTCGCGAGGCGGAGATCGACGGAGCGGGGAGGCGCATAG
>JAOAAM010000096.1 GCA_026418875.1 Gemmataceae bacterium
CCGGCAATCCGTCTAAGCCGCCCAGCAAGCGATGATAGAAGGCGAATAGAACCAGGCTGCTCGCGGCGCCGAAAATGGCAAGCAACAATCGGCGCGGCGTCCTCACGGTGGATTACCTTGCCTCCATGCCCCGTCGCCGTACGACTCGACGACGCTGGTCCAGCGACCTTGGGCCTGCAAAATCAACTCGATCACCTCACGGACGGCACCACGTCCACCCCGCTTCCGCGTCACGTAATCGGCTGCCTGTTGGACCTCTGGCGCCGCATCGGCCACGGCGATTCGCAAACCGGCACGACGAAACAGCGGCAAATCCGGCAGATCGTCGCCCACGACCGCGACGTGCTCTCCGGGGCAATTCCACACGGTCAACAGTTCGGCCCAAACTGCGTCCTTTCGGCTCACTCCCTGATACACCAGGGAAATACCCAACTCGCTGGCGCGACGCGAAACCACGTCGGAACGCCGGCCCGTGACAATGGCCGCCCGTTTACCCGCCGCCGCCCAGAACTTCAAGCCCGATCCGTCACGCACATGAAATTGCTTGCTTTCGACTCCATCGTCGCCGTAGATGATTCGGCCGTCGGTCAGCGTCCCATCCACGTCCAACACCAGGGCGTCGATTGCCCGACAACGCTCAACGAGCGAATTCTGATCAAGCGGCATGGCGGGGCAAGCTCGCGAAACCGCTAGGAAGGGCGATCAGGTCGGTCACGTCAATCAACCCCACGGGACAGCCGGCGGCATCCACCACGGGTAATTCGCTGATTTTGTGCCGGGAAAGGATGGTGAGCGCGTCCGCTAATGTGGAGTCGCTGGAGATCGTGATGGGATTCACGGTCATCGCCTCGCGAATCGGGCAGTTGGCGACGTCCGCCCCTTCTTCGATCATTCGTACCAGGTCGCTGTCGGTGAATAAGCCGCGGAGCCGACCATCGGCATCGACGAGAAGAATGGCTCCCGAGCGCCGGCCAGGACGCGATGCGGCAACCAGGACCTCGCGGATTGTCGCCTCAACGGGGGCCAAACGCAGATCTGATCCACGACGCATCACCGAACTGACAGGTGTTAACCGCGTGCCCAGGCTACCCGCTGGGTGAAATCGAAAGAAATCTCTGTGCGTGAAGCCACGTTCGTGGGCCAAGGTGAAGGCGATCGCATCACCCAAAGCCATCATGACGGTCGTGCTGCTGCTGGGAGCGAGACCCAGCGGATCCGCCTCTTGGATTGGGCCATAAGTGAAGGCGATGTCCACCCGTCGGGCCAATGTGGAATCCGCCTTGTTGGTGATGGCGGAAGTCCCCACGCCGAGGAATCCGACCGCATCAAGCAAGCGAAGTAGTTCAACACTTTCCCCGCTATGCGAGAGGAACAGGAGTGTGTCCTCGCTGGAGACGGCACCCAAGTCGCCGTGCAAGGCTGCCGCAGGGTCGAGGAACAGCGACCGCGTTCCGGTGGAATTGAGCGTGGCGACGATTTTTCGGCCGACATCCGCGGATTTACCTAGTCCCGAGACAACGAGCCGACCACGAGTTTGTGCGAGAAATTCCAAGAGACGGGCGAACTGCTCGCCCAGCCGATCGGCGACGACTCGGAGTGCGGCCGACTCTTCATTCAGGACACGCTGAGCAATTCGTAAGCGAAGCGATTTCCGTTCGGCAGTCGCCTGCGACATGGCCCCGGCTCCGGACAACCCGGTTTTCGCAACTTACTTCGATCAGAGTCTGCGAAAGTTAATCGAGTTGCCACGGTTCCGCAAGCCGAACTGCCGAGGCAAGCTACGGTCGAGCGGAACATCCGGTGCTGTCGAACGATCAGGGGAGGGTAGCCGCGGTAGCTGATTTCCCACCGCGACTACCCCACCGAAACTGTGATCGATGTTCAGTAAGTCTCGTCGCCGCGGAAGATGCTTGCCGAGCCACGGCCCATGCTCCCGCCGTAGCGCTTGTGCCAACCCTCGGCGGTGCGGGTAGTCCGCAACTCCTCCATCGTGAGACCGTAACGGCGGAACCACGGCGTCGCACGCTCTTGCACAATCGAGTGAATCTCTCGGACCCGCTCGGCACACACTTCCCGCAGATACTTCGCGCCAGCCTCGGGCCCCTTTTTCTTTTCGGCAAAATACTCTTTCCAGAAGGCTCGGCCGCCCAAGATGCCGCTCGCACCTGCGGCTACAGCTAATTCGACCTGTCTGCGGAATTGTTCGTAGTCTACCCCGGCACTCAACAGAACCCACGGCTTGGCGCAGGCCTCGTTCAGCGCTCGAAGATTCTCGGCGTGGCGGTCATCGTCGTATCCCATCGTCCCCGGGAACTCCGCCTTGTAAATGTCGCAGAACGGCGAGAGATATTTCGCCGTCTCGATGACCGTATGCGGTTTTCGGATGACGTAATGGTCGCCGTCCTTCGCCTTCTTGCTTTCCTTGATCGCTTTGCCCGACGGGTCGCGGCTCTTGATGAACTCCATCGCCACGGGTTCCAGAACCATGAGGATGTCATGCCGTCGGCATTCCTCATAGATCTCCTGAACGAAGGCCATTTGATGCTCAGCCGAATCGTGCTGGGTTGGCTCGAACGGTGCCAAGAGCTTGACCGCGTCGGCACCCATCCACTTGATTTTCCCGACGGTCAGCCCCTCTTCATAGTCGGCCATCGGCAGGTCCTTCGCCGGGCCGCCAGTGAACTTCGCTCCCGACTTCTCGATACGAACCAACATGCCACAGCGAGGCGGCAGACTCCAACTGGCCACCGCGCTCAAGGCACCGAAATAAGCGTCGATCAAGATGCCGCTGGCGTGCGGAGCCATCGCCGTGGCCAACTCGCACTTCGCATCAACCATTTCGTCGTAGGTCGGCGTGTAGCTTTTGTCGCCACGGGCCTCCTGAATCAGACCGATCATCGCGCTGTTCTGATCAGTCGCGACCATCGTCAGCGTGCCGTTCGGATTGCTGATCCGTTGCAGCCCACGCAGTTTCCCAGGAGTCAAACCCAGCCCAAACAATCGCGTAACCGACAGATTTGACCGAGTTTGGGTCACGTAACCTGTCGGAAGTGGTGGTGCTGCCATGTCCCGTCACTCCTGGCGAATCTCTGCCGAATGCTGACCCCTATGGTCACGCAGTGATGGTTCTATCG
>JAOAAM010000100.1 GCA_026418875.1 Gemmataceae bacterium
GCAACACTCGCTGCGCGCGAACGCCATTAGTTTGTGCGTCGGCTACCTGACCATGCCGATCGGTGCCGTGGCCATCTACACGATCGGCCCACTGTGGTCCGGCGTCGCTATATTCCTTTCGGTACTAACCGAGGGTTGGTATTTGTCGTACTGGGTCGAGCAGCCTTTTCGGTGGCGGCCGGTCGTCGTGGGGAATCTGATTAGCAGTGCCGTCCTCATGTCTTTGCCGTATCTGGCGCTGGACATCAAGTTGGCTCGGCCGGAGTGGGCTTGGCAACTCGATCCGTATCAAGACGATCTATGGTGGGGCAGCGTCGTCGGCAGTGCCTTATTGTTTGTCGTGAGCTTCGCTCCATTGCGAACCAGAGACACACCGAGCTTGGCATCGCCGGCGATTGATGCAGTGGGTTCGGTCTCCGAAAGTTCCAGACCTCCGCAAGTCACTCCGTCGGCAGAGGTCTAGCTATCGGAGCGGGGCCATCGGATGTTATCCTTAATGAGAGAAATTGGGACTGCGGTGCTGTTGGCCGTTCCGGGCGTCGGAATTGCCTTCTTGGCCAAGCCGATGAATCTTGGCGAGGGTTTCCTCTGGTTCGGGATTCTGTTCGCATTCCTGGTTCCCATCTGTTGGTTGACGATAGCTCGCTCATCGGGCGGTGTTGAGGGGAAGGCCGAAGAAAGAGGCCCTCCGCCGAACGAGGTGTCGTAGCCGGTGATGGGGGAATGTTAGGTTGTGCCGGAAGGTCATCGCATGGCCGGCACCCGCGGCGTCGGAGTCGCCGGTGTAGCCATTTAATCTCTTCTCGATCAACGGAGAGGACCCTTCGCCCGGGGGCGTTGCAGGATCGGCAGCAGGCGAGAAACGATATTTTGGAAAACGTCGTCGGGCAGATCACGATTGAATGCTCGTCCTTTGTTTGTCTCCGTGTGCTGCCGAGTCGAAATGGATATCCTCTCGAAATCAACATTTGATTTTGAAAAGTTTCCTCGGGACTGTACGATGCGCCTAAATTCTCGACCAATTCAAGCGAATCAATCATTGAGGCAACGTTGCTCGTGACCCTTGGGTCTGGGACGTGACGGTTCCAAGGATTGTTGGTCATGAGGAATGGTTGCTTCAGGAAGGAGGTGGCTGTTGAAGGCCATTTTGATCTCCTGCCCAAACACCCCATTGAACAGCGGGGATAACCACAGGCCGGGCTGTCGGTGAACCGACCAGGCGACCATCCGCTTGAAGTGCCAGTAAGCTGTGGGAAGGACGCGTCTTGTCACGTCAGGCGGCTGCCCGAGATGGGTCTGGCAGCCGCATCCAATCTAAAGCCGCGCCTCCGGCGGAACAAGATTTGGTTGTCGTCGTCCGAGGCTCACCAACCGCAATGAGGGTGAGCCTCATTTTTAATGTTGCCAAATTTGGAGCCAGAATCATGCGGAATCGGATCGTCGCCCTTGCTTTCTTTGTCAACGCCCTTCTCGGCTCAGCCACATGGGCCGACGATGTCACCCTCGAAAACGTTCCACCCGTGGTTGTCAAAACGATCCCGGAAGCGGGGAGTGCCGACGTCGACCCCAAGTTGAAGGAAATCCGAGTCACCTTTAGCAAGGAGATGCTGGATCATTCTTGGTCTTGGGTGAAACTTTCCGAGGAGAGTTTTCCGAAAGTGGACGGTAAGCCGAAGTACCTCCCCGACAAGCGGACTTGCGTCCTGCCGGTGAAGCTTGAGCCAGGGAAGACGTATGCCGTCTGGGTCAACCATGAACAGTTCGGCAGTTTCCAAGACTCGAACGGTCGCTCGGCAATACCGTACCTGCTCGTGTTTCGAACGAAGAAGGAGTAACGCAGGATTAAATAGGCTCGGGAATAGCGCCGACGACCGAAGGTCGTCGGCGCTATTTCGAACTCCCGAACCGCTGTTGGTTATGTTAAGTTTGAAACCTAGTTGTTTATGAATTGAATCGCGTAGAGGTCGGCGTCCTCGAGGACGAATCGTAGGCGAACGAGTTTTCCAGCCCAAGGCGAGAGGTCCGGGTTGTTCTTCCATCGCACGGGTTGTTGAATCGAATCGCCGATCATCGGTTCACATTCGTCCAGGCGAAACCCAGGGATCGGCCGACCGCTCTCGTCTTGCAGCTCGACCCGGAGGCTGCCGCCGGCGCTGGTCGAGTAGTTCACCATAAGTTGATTGCCCGAGAAGCGTAAGAGCCGGGTCAGCATCTCGCCCCGGTCGGCCCCGGCATGCACCGATGCAAATCCATCGGTGCGGAGGGTGAACCGACGGAACGGGGTGACGTAGATCGACATCTCCGTTGGCCCGGTGGGCACGACATTCAACGCAGCGTAGTTCGAGCGGTTTCCCCAGCGGGCCGGATCCAACCCGGGCCGAAGAAAGGCTTGACGGAATGTCCGATCATACGGGCCGTCCCCTCGGGCAGTCATGAACATGATGTCGGTACTCTCTCCCCGCGACGGGTGGAACCGGGTCGGCAGGGCGATGTAAATATGTGGGGCGTTGAAGTAAGGGTGCGTCAGCGACGTGTACAGATGCTCGCCCGGGAAGTTGGGCTTCAACGGCACCGGTTCGGACCAATTCACGAAATCGGTCGAGGTGGTGCGGCACACCGATCGCCACTGATTATCCAGGAAATGGCGGAAATAACAGACGTAGCAGCCTTCGGCCTCCGACCAGAACGAGACATTTTGCGAATCGAAGGCGAACTCTTTGGTGTAAGTGATGACCGGCTTGTCTTGCAGTTTTTTCCAATGGATGCCATCCGCGGAGACGAAGGCAAACAACCCGGTGGTGGCGATCCCCGCCAAGGCTTTGAATCGTTGCTCGGCGGGAACACCCGGTCGGCGATCGAGGAACTGCGAAAAATTGTGGCAGAACGGGGCTTCGTGGAGGATCACGTTGTTCTCTTTGGTGCCGTCGATCTCGAACAGGCCGAGCTTCGGCTTGACCCAGTGGATGCCGTCCCGGCTCTCGCAATAGCGGGTGACTTCGGCCACGTCGCCGTCAAACTTCGCGCCGCGACTGTCACGGGTGTAAAGACGGTACATGTCGCCGTCTTTGATGACGGTTCCGTACTCCAAGTTGTCGGCGGGCTGCGAGGTGGGCGGGGCAGGGCAGGGTTCGTGCAGTTTCAGCGACAGGTTGTCGAGCCGCTCGATGAGGTGGCGATCGATGAACAATTCCCGTCGAGAGCCGATGTCGCGAACCGGACGATCGATCGGCATCCGGGCCAGATAAATCGAGGTTCTGCCCTCGTGTGAGGAATAATAACTGATCCAAACCTCATCCTGATGGATGGCCAAACCCGGGTAGCTGGTGTCGCCACCCGAGGGGAGCGTGAGGAACTCGGTGAGCGTGCCGGCGGTCGGATCGATCCAGCATAAGGAGGTGCGCACCGTTTTGTCGAGCAGTCGGACGGCGGCGAGGAATCGGCCATCCGGCAGCCGAATCATGTGCGGCCCCCCGATGGGCACACGCAGGTCCTTCCACTCCCATTTCGTGAATGGGGCCTGAGCGATGCCGATCATGCCGGTGTTATTTCCAGGTCCTTGGCCATCCCGGCGAATCAGACAGTAGGCCGTGTCGCCGTCGAAAACGATCGATGTCTCGTTGGGATAACCCACGTCGAACAATCTTTCGACGAGGGTATCGAATTTTTTGCCATCCTTGCTGACGTACAAGCGGATCGATTGATCTTTGCCGCAGCCGTAGCCGATGCTGTAGGCGAGGCCACGGTGCCAGGTGACACGCCAAAGCCAGAAGTCGGGGTCGCCGACCGCATGCCGATCGCTCCAGGTTCGGCCGTCGCGCGAGAACCAAGTCAATGACTGATGCCCGTACCTCGACCGGTCGTGCAGGGCCTCGGCGGCGGTGAGCATCAGTTGTCCATCGGGTGTCACCGTGATTTTTGGATCGCGTAAGTCGGAATTGGCCGAGGTGATCAGCGCGGCCGACTCCCATCTCTCCCCGTCGATCGAGGTGATGACACGCAGCGCTCCGTCGGGCGAGACGTGGTCTTTACCCTCACGGAAGACGCAGAACCACCGGCCTTGGAAGCGAACCAAGTCGGTGAAGGCGTTGTGTGGAGCGTGGTCCCAGATCTTCCGGACGCGGACCGTTGGCGCTGTCGCGGCAGGCCCAGGGGCAGGGGGGGGATCGTTCGCGTGGATGTTATGGGACGAAATCGTCAGCGCCAGCGCAATGAGAAAACAGCGGGTTGACAGCATGGCTTTTCCTCCCGACACCGCGGGCCGGGCGAGTAGAATGCGGGACCGAGATTCTCGACCCAACCCGAGCCGATCCCCTTGCCCTCCCCGCGGCATCCGACATGCAGCGAGTGTCAGGCGATGATCTCGTCGATTGGTTTACCGTGGTCGATTTCGAGCCGCTTCCGGCCGGGGATTTCAAGTCGGCGGGAGTCCAGCCCGAGGAGTTTGAGAATCGTGGCGTGGACGTCGGTGACGTAGTGGCGGTTTTCGACGGCGTGGAAGCCGATTTCGTCAGTGGCTCCGTGAACGACGCCGCCTTTGATCCCGCCACCGGCCATCCAGACGCTGAAGCCGAAGATGTGATGATCGCGGCCGTCGGAGCCTTGGGAACCGGGGGTGCGACCGAATTCTGTGGCGAAGATGACGATTGTCTCGTCGAGGAGTCCGCGGCGGTGCAAATCCTCGAGCAATGCTCCCACAGGCTGATCGACGGCCAAGGCGTTCGCCTGATGGTTCGCCTTCAGTCCGCCATGCGCGTCCCAACCACCCGCGCCACCGGCACCGTGCTGCACCTGGATGAACCGCACCCCGCGCTCGACGAGCCGTCGTGCCGCCAGCATTTGCATGCCGAATTCGCGGCAATGCGGCAGATCGAGACCGTACAGCCGCTTCGTCTCTTCCGTTTCCTTGCTGAAATCGACGGCCTCGGGCACGGATCGCTGCATGCGGAAGGCCAGCTCATACGAGGCGATACGTGCCGACAGGGCCGAATCCTCGGGCGATTCGGCGGTGCGGTGGGTACTGAGTTTTTTGAGCAAGTCGATTCCCAACGAGCGGGCTTGCGGCGAGACCGGCCGCTCGGGAACACTAAAATCCAGCGGATTATTCGGATCGACCCGCAGGGGGACGGCATCGTGGGCTGGGCCGAGGTAGTGCCCATCCCGCTTGTTCCAATACTCCCGGTTGCCGAACGAGATGTACTGCGGCAAATTGTCATTCAGCGAAGCCAGCCCGTAGTGCACCCAAGCGCCGAGGTTCGGGAAAAAGCCGTCGTTCAAATGGCGACCCGAATGAAACTGCGTCTGGGCACCGTGATTGCTGTCGGTGGTCCACATCGAGCGGATGACGGCGATGCGGTCGATCTGCCGGGCGATGTGGGGAAACCAGTCGGTCACCTCGATGCCGCTTTGGCCATGCTTCCGGAATCCCACTTGCATGGGATAGAGCGTCGTCCGCAGATTGCCGTTGGCATCCGGCACGACGAGGCGTTCAATCGCCAACTTTTTCGGGTCGAGGGCGTCGGCAAAAGGCGTCTCTTGGATGGTCTTCCCGGCATACTTGTTCAGCATCGGCTTCGGGTCGAAGCTCTCGACGTGGCTCATGCCGCCGTTCATGAAGAGCCAAATGACGCTCTTCGCCTTGGGTGGGAAGTGCGGCTTGCCATCGGGCGGGCTCCATTTGCCATCTCGGGAATAACCGTCGCGATGCAGCATAGCGGCAGCCGCGATGGCAGCGAAACCGGACAAGAACTGCCGGCGTGTCGAGAGTCCCGGGTAGGTCCACATCTTCGTTCCCTCAGCGAACCGTGATGAAATCGTTGTGGTTCAAAAGAACCCAGACCAGTTGGCTGCGTGCAAACTGCGTTGCCGCCGGCCCTGCCCCCGCCTCGGGCAACCGTCGCCATTCGGCCATGGATTGGAGGCAGTCCCGGCATTCCGCTTCGGTCGGACTGTCAGCGAGAACATAGAGAAATGCTTCCCGAACAAAATCCTCGTCGTTATCGGCTTGTCGCTTCTGCAAAAATTTCGTGATCCGCTCGGCGATCGGACCCGATACATCGAGGACCAGTCGGCTGTTCGTCATCGCGAGTGCTTGTTGCGGAACGATGCTCTGCTCCCGGCGGTAACAGTCTGTGACCAACGCCTCGTCGAACATGGTGAGGAACAAGTTCCGTTCGTTATTGGAATGGAAGAAGTAGACACTGCGACGCTTCGAGTCCGCTTGTTCCGCCGACGGAATCGATGGTCCGCCCATCTTCGGATCAAGCCAGTCGGCCAGGGCCAAGAGGCTGTCGCGGACCACTTGCGACTCCAGCCGGATGGGCGTTCGCCGCCATAGAAACGTATTGTCCGGATCGATGGTGCGGTTCGGCTCGGTCGGCCCGCCGGAACTGGCCATACGGTAGGTCGCGGAAAGGACAATCTGCCGATGCAGGTGTTTCATGCTCCAGCCGCTGTCGATGAATTCGCGGGCCAACCAATCGAGCAACTCGGGGTGAGTCGGACGCTGGCCCTTTCGGCCGAAGTCGAAGACCGTTGGAACCAGCGGCGAACCGAAATGTCGGTTCCAGATGTGATTCACTGCCACCCGTGCCGGCAGGGGGTTGTTGGGATCGGTGATCCATCGCGCTAGGGCACTTCGGCGGCCGGTGCTCTGCGAATGGAACGTTGGCACCGGGTCGTCGGCGTTCGAGTTGCGGAACCGTGTCGGAGTCCAGCGGGCACCGACGAATTCCTCCAATTTCTCGTCGGGTTTGACTTCCGCATTCAATGCCGCTTGTGCCTGGCTCAGCGCATCTTGGGCGGCTTGGACGGCCTTTTCGGCTTCGGCTCGTTTGTCCGGCGAGGTCCGCTGGACCTGCCTCTTGGCCACGGCGAGGTTGTGGTTGGCCCGAGCGACGGCCGAGGCGCGGATGGCTCGAATCGCTGCCGTGTGAGCTGAGCGTTGCTCATCCTGACTCGCTTGCGACCAAATCGCTTGCCAAGCCTTGGCCCGGTGTTCGATCGCCGTCAAGTCAGCTTGGGCGACCCCAGCGGCTGCCTCGGCCACGGCGAGTTCCGCCAGGGCATCGTCGAGGTGCAACACGGGTTCGCCTTGCAACGTCGGGCTGTCGGGCCGGAGAAGTTCGACGCTGCTCGGCAACGGACTCAGCCGGAACTCGTGCACAATCGCCAAGGCATCAAAGGTAAAAATTTGCAGATGTCCGTCCCGACGAGGAAGCGGCGTCTGGCATGCAATCACCGGTATGCCATTCAGGTACGCATTGATCCACCGATCGCGCACTTGCACCCGCAGCGTGTACTCACGATTTACTTGGATCGGCAGCATGCGCACGGCCGGGGCAGGGGGGTAATGCCATTGGCCGGCGGAGTTGTACGCGGCATGAATCTTCGGGCCGCCGGCGTAGGCGCTGGCATACACGATCTGCTCGTGATAGTCCGCGGCGGTGTCCTTCGTTGGATCGCCAACCGCCACATCGAAGCCAATGCCGATGCTCCGCCATTGGCTGCCGCCAAGCAGTGTGAAGCGCAAGGTGGCGTCGAAATCGCGTGGTGCCGGTTGCCGGAGCCGGAGGACGGATCGTTGTCCCCCATCGAGGGTCTGTTCAATCCGATCGCCGTGTTGCCTCCACTCTCCGCCGAAGCGTTCCCATCGGCCGGCGTCGATCGTTGCAAAGTCTTCGATGATGCTTAGCGCTCCCAAAGTTGAGTCTGGCGACGTTGAGGTCGGCCCAACGCTGGACGATTGACTCTGGGCAATCTCCCGCAATCGGGCCACCGTTTGCTGAACCGCCGCGAGGTGTTTCTCGGCAGCTTGCACTTTCTGGCGAGCTTCCGCAAGGTACGCCTCAATGACCCACTGCCGGCGCTGCGGCTGCCAAGCCTCGGCGGGCAAATCGACGGGCCGAATCTCAGGTGTCGCGGGAGTCAGCACTTCCGGAGTCCGCGGCTCAATCTTTCGCGATTGGTCCGGGTTTTTCTCATCGCCGCGGATGAAACGATACGTCGGCTCGTCTGGCCAGGCATCAAACACCCGGGGAATGCCATTCCGCTCGAGATTCGTCTCACCGGGAACCATGTCGAGCCGGGCGTGATACGGTTCGAAAAACGCACGCAGTTGGTAGTAGGTGATCTGCGGGAACGGATCGTACTTGTGGTCGTGGCAGCGCACGCAGTTCATGGTCAGGCCGAGAAAGCCCTTGCTAACGTGCTCGACGACCTCGTCCATCCACTGGTGGCGATTGAACAGAAAGAAGTTCCGGGCCAAAAAGCCGGTTGCCCGCAGCTTGTCGAGATCGTTTGGGTATAACTCATCCGCCGCGAGCATCTGGCGAAGCATTTCGTCATACGGCAGGTCCCGATT
>JAOAAM010000010.1 GCA_026418875.1 Gemmataceae bacterium
CCCAGAGGAAGGGAGGCCGTCCGGCGGCTGTTATCCGAGGGCCATCGTGCTGGTTTGATCCCGCTGCCGCCGCCAGATCGACTCTTTGTGGATGAATCCAGCGGATGAAGACCGTCTCGCGCTTCATTGGGCTCCCGACGCTGTGCCATTACCTGCCCGACCAAATTGCCCAATCCGAGTATCTCCGGGTGGGGTCGATGTCGGCCGGTGAGTACGAAGGCCGGATGTTCGCTGGGTGGCGGCGGTTCGGTTACACGTTGTTCCGCCCCGTCTGTCCCTCCTGTCAGGCGTGCTCTTCACTACGAGTCCGAGTCGGACGCTTCAGAGCAAACCGAAGCCAACGCCGCTGTCGAAAATTGAACGAGGGCACCGTTCGACTGGAAGTCGGTCGGCCGATGGTCGATCGTGATCGACTTCGGCTCTACGACGACTATCACGCCTACCAAGCCCAGGCCAAAGACTGGCCCACTCGCGACTCGAAAGACGTGCTCGAATATGTCGACTCGTTCGTCGATAATCCCTTCCCGACCGATGAGTACAGGTATTGGCTCGGTGAAAGGCTAGTGATGGTCAGCTACGTAGACCGCCTGCCGCAATCGCTGTCGGCGATTTACTGCTTTTACGATCCGTCGGAGCGCTGGCGTTCCTTGGGCACCTGGAATGTCTTGACGGTGATCGAACAAGCCGCCTTGTCTGGCCGAGACTGGGTCTACTTGGGCTATTTTGTCGCGGGGTGTCGCTCCCTTGAATACAAGGCGAACTTCGTCCCGAATCAAATTCGACGGCCGGACGGTCAGTGGCACGACTTCAGGACATGAATCCGCTCGCCACAACCCCTTGAATTCCGTACTTGTATCGGCGAACGCTTGGGTTTCGCGGTTCGTATGGGCTAGTAACTGCGGCGCCGCAACGCTCGATTTCGCCAGACGAGACGAACATGAAACAAGACGTCGTTGTTGAAACCCGCAATTTGACAAAGGTTTATCGAGACTTTTGGGGACGACGAAAGAAAACCGCGTTGCGGGCACTCAACCTGCAAATCTTCCGCGGCGAAATCTTCGGGCTGCTTGGACCGAACGGTTCCGGCAAGACGACGACGATTAAGTTGCTTCTAGGCCTGCTCTTCCCGACGGAGGGTGATGGTTACGTCTTCGGCGAGTCGGCGATCCAAGTGAAGAAGAACGAGCGGATTGGTTATCTGCCGGAGGAATCCTATCTGTACCGCTTCCTCAACGCTGAGGAGACGTTGGATTTCTACGGGCGGTTGTTCAACATGCCGCGGCAAGAACGCCGTGCCCGAGCGGCCAAATTGATCGACATGGTCGGTCTGACGAAGGACCGCAAGCGGCAACTCAAGGAGTACTCAAAGGGCATGCGGCAACGCATCGGCCTCGCCCAAGCGCTCATCAACGATCCAGAATTGGTGATCCTGGACGAACCCACGTCTGGCCTCGACCCGCTCGGCACCCGCTGGATGAAGGATCTGATCATCGACCTTCGCAACCAAGGAAAAACGGTGCTGATGTGCAGCCACCGCTTGGACGACGTGCAGGACGTCTGCGACCGGATCGCCATCTTGTACGATGGCGAATTGCAGGAGTACGGCAAGGTCTCGCAGCTATTGGAAGACGCAGCAAGGCTGGAACTGCGTGCCAAGGGGGTCAAACTCAACGAGGACCTACAACGCGATTTGGAGGCCGTCCTACAGAAATACGGGGGCACCTTGGAGTCGATCGGGCATCCCACGACAACCCTCGAGGATCTCTTCCTTCGGATCGTCGAAGAGAGCAAGGCCCGGCCGGGGCGCCGTTATCTGCCCCCTGTGGATCGCACGACATCCGTGGGCGAGTCGGCCGGGAATCCGACCGCCCACAGCAAATTGTCTTGACGGTTCGGTTGACGTCCCACTCCCGAATTTCCGTGGCTTAGCGAGGCTTGGACAACATTGAAACCCGCCATGCTGCCGCTCGCTTTGGTAATTGAAAACCCTCCGTACACTCACGCGGAGTGGTGGGACTATGTTCAAACCTTCTTGCAAACAGCCGGCGGGTTCGCCCTGCTCGGAGTCTGGGTCTGGATCGTTGTTGCGTTGGCGCGAGCTTTCTCGGGAGATCGATCATCTCGCCGCCGAGGTGTACCGATATTGCTCCTCGGAGGTGCAGTCCTGTCCCTCGTCTTGTATGCCGCAGGGAGTGTGGCATCGCTGATTCACACGATCGAATTATCGCAAGACCCCGATGCCTTGGCGTTTGCCCGATCCAATCCCGCAGAGTTCGACGCGGAGATACGGTCGAAATGGTACAACATGGCGATGGCGGTGGGCGGCCTTCTTGCTTTATTGACCGTCTTCACCCCGTTTTTGATTGATTGCACCGAACTGAGTTTCCGGCGGATCGGAGCACTTACGCGACTGACCTTCTTGGAGGCCGTCCGACGGCGCGTCCTCTGGGGCTTCCTTATCATTCTGGCGCTCTTCCTATTCCCCCCCAAATGGTTTCTTCTGATTAAGCCCGAGGATGAGATCCGTATCAACATCAGCCTGATCCACACTGGCGTGAACCTTGTGCTGCTGTTGGCCGCCGTGGCATTAGCAGCTTTCAGCATCCCCACCGACATTCGCAATCAAACAATACACACGATCGTCACCAAGCCGGTGCAAAAGTTTGAGATCGTCATCGGCAGATTCCTTGGTTATCTCGGACTTCTTACGTTGGTGATGGTGGTCGTTTTCGCCTTCGGGTTGCTGATGTTAGTTTCGAGTCGGATCTCCCCCGAAGCTCGGGCGGAAAGCATGAAAGCACGGGTGCCTGTCTTTGGGGAGCTGCGGTTCCAAGGACCTGCGGGCAGCAACTTTCAAGGTGAATCGGTTGGTCGGGAATGGGAATATCGACGCTACGTCCCCGGAGGAGTTGCTAGTCCGTACCGCGCCCTTTGGTACTTCATCAACTTAGATCGCGGCTTGGCCGACCGCGAATGGGTGGATTGTGAATTCTCTTTCGATATCTTCCGCACGACCAAGGGGGAAGAGAATCGACCGGTCGAGGCGTCCTTCTTCGTTTTCGCCCATCAGTCGATGGAAGATGCCAGCATCCCGGCACGTTACCAGGACCGGGTGAAGGGACTATTGCCGACGGCAAGCCCCACCGGAAACGAGGCTGAACGCCGGGCTTGGGCCGAATTGGAAAAGATTGTAGGCGAACTGGGCTATTATGAGTATCGGAATAAGCCGGTCGCTGACTACCACACCTGT
>JAOAAM010000161.1 GCA_026418875.1 Gemmataceae bacterium
AGATGTGTATAAGAGACAGATGGCGACCCGACGATGGCGGTCGGACTCCGTTCGGTTGCCAACCCTCCTTTGGCCTGATGGGTTTGGCGACCCTCGAGTCGGTTGCCCCCGCTAAAAACGCATCCAATACTTCCGGTTGATCGTGCCGCCGCTGGAAGAGGCAGCCGCGGTTTGATCGGACAGCGGCTCGATGGCGTTGCGCGAGCACTCGACAGCGGATGTCGGCACGAGGCGTAATGCCAAGGCTGAAGAAATGATGGTTCCCAGACTGCGACGCTGCAACCCCCGTCCAGCGGAGGTTGCGAGATTTTGGGGCCGATGCTGAACCCATAGGAACCCGACGCGATGAAATGATGGAATGAAATGATGGAAATGAAGGAAACGATGGAAAAAGTACGGGGTGCGGTGAAAGGTGGGATAAAGATCAACCCCGGCGTGCTCCCCAGACCGTTTCCCACGGCAGTTCGACTAGCTTTTTTCGCCAATTCGGGTTTTCATGGTCGGTCGATGAGGGGAACCCATGTCACGGACGACGTACAGTTTGGGGCTGGCGACCGCCCTGCTCGCATTCAGCCTCTTCGTGGCGGTCGGACGAGTCAGCAGCTGGCGGCCGGACTGGTCGGCGGTTTGCCAAGGTTTGTCGTTGCACGATCTTCCGGAAGCGGATCGCCGGCTGGCCGAGTTCCTCGTCCTGATTCCTCCGTCGGCATTGATCATCTGCGTTTTCCGCCACGTGGTCGGCTGGGCCACGTTCGGCACCTTCAGTCCGGCTCTGCTCGGCTTGGCCTTCCGTCAACCCGAGAGTTGGCCCGGCCTCCCACTCTTCCTCGGTTTGCTCCTCGGCGGCTGGGCGGTCCGTCATCTGCTCGAACCGTTGCACTTGCTGCACGTCCCACGAGTTTCGACGATGCTGAGCGGCCTGGCAGCGACGCTTTTGGTTCTCGTCGTTCAGGCTTCGCGGTTCGGCTGGCCTGTGGCGGAGTACGTCCACTTGTTCCCGTTGGTCATCCTCACGGGGATCGTCGAACGAATGTGGCACGCCAGTGCCGAGGAAGGGGCTGGCTCGTCATTCCGAACCCTGCTCGCCACCGTGGCAGCGGCGGCTCTCGTCGGTTGGGTCACCGGGCGGGCGGTTGTCGTCGAATGGTTGTTGCACTTCCCCGAAACACTCGCGGCCATCGTCGCCGGCCAGGTCGCCCTTGGTCGTTACACCGGCTTGCGCTGGAGCGAGTGGCTTCGCTTCCGCATGCTCTCCCGACCCGGGGGCGATGCTTTGCCGACCGGCATGGCCAAGGCGAAAGAGGCGATCTCAAGTCCTGCCCTGCGATCGCCGCACCTGCCCGCTTCGCTCATTTCCTCGGTACCATTCGCGGAGAGGGAACCGTGGCCTTTCGCCGATGGCTTGCCTTGATTTCGTCCACTCCGGCAGCGCTGGGCGACGTCCTGTCGATGAATCGACGGAACATCGCCTTCGGGCTGGATGTGAATCCACCGGAGCGGGTCGCTTTGGCGGACGACAAGCTGCGTTGTTTGGAGCTGTGCTCGGCTCAAGGTATCCCCTCGCCGAAATTGCTGGCCGTGTTCAAGCACCATCGGGAGTTAGGAAGCCTGCCGGACCGGCTGAGTGATGCTGGCGATTTCGTGGTCAAGCCCAACCGAGGGTCAGGCGGGCGTGGCGTGGTCCTAATTGTCGCACGTCACGGTTCGCAGTTCCTACGTCACGATGGCCGACGCTGGAGTCTGGCCGACCTTCGCCTGCACATCGCCAACATCCTGGCGGGCGGGCACCAGTCGGAGAGCCAGCCCGACTTCGCCTTGATTCAGCAGCGAGTGCGGATCCATCCCGCGTTGGCATCGCTGGCCGTCCGGGGCATTCCCGACGTGCGAGTCATCGTCTACCGTGGCGTGCCCGTGATGGCGATGTTACGCCTGCCGACCGAAACCTCGGGGGGGCGGGCCAATCTGCACCAGGGCGGGATCGGTGCAGGTGTCGAATTGGACAGCGGTCGCTTGATCCATGCGGTCTGCCGGGAACAATCCGTTGTTCGGCACCCGGAGACAGGGACGCTGCTCTTGGGACAGAAAGTACCTTTCTGGGCGGAAATCCGCGACTTGGCCGTGCGAGCGGCAGCCTGTTCGGGGTTGGGTTTCGTCGGGGTGGACGTTGCTTTGGATGCGTTGGAGGGGCCGGTCGTGCTAGAGTGGAACGCCCGTCCGGGGTTGGCGATCCAGTTAGCCAATCGGGCCGGGCTGCTGCCACGGTTGCGGGCCGTGGATGCTGCCACGCGGGGCCTTGCGAACGACCGTCAACCCCGCAGGCGCGAAGCGGCTTGAGCGATGGCGGCCAGCTTCGCCTCGGCGATGGCCGACGACGAGACGGGGCTATCCGCGAAGGTGGCAAAACCGCAATCCGGGTGGAGCCAGACGCGCTCGGCCCCAAAGATGCGGGCTGCCTGGTCTGCACGGCGGGCAATCTCGTCGGGAGACTCGATCTTCTCGCTCTTCGGATTCACGACTCCCACGCCGATCTTGCGGTCCCGCGGCAAATCACGGAGGACCTCCATCTCGCCGGCCCGCGGCGTGCAAAGTTCCAGCAAGTAACCGCCCACGTTCAGGGAGGCCAACGTGTCCAGCAATGGTTCATATCCCCCACGAAGGGCCACGGACTCGTCCTTCGACCAATTCCCCCGGCAAACGTGGAGGACCACCCTCTCTCTGGCGAATCCCGAGGTGACGCGATTGATCAGGTTCGCGGCGAACGCCAACTCGGCCTTGGGGTCGTGGCGGGCTGCCAACGCTCCGCACATGAAGCTGCGGCTCCGCCGCCCCTGCCCGTGGACCACTTCGGTCAAAACGGGCTCGTCGAATTGCACCACCGCGGCCCCGCCCTCCAAAAGGGACTGTAATTCGGCACGAAGCACGGCCACGATGTCCTCCGCCAGTGATTCCCGGTCGGCGTACACTCGATCCGAAACACACTCCAGCGACAACAGCCGGGTCAGCAGGTATGGCCCCGGCAGAGCGACTTTCACGGGCCGCGGGGTCAGGCTCCGAACGAAGGCCAGTTCATGCCCTGCAAGCGGCACTTCGCGTTGGAGACGGCTCATGACCACGGGTTGGCGGATCTCGTCGGCCGGCACATCCAACGCTCGAAGCTCCGCCGCAAACTTGTCCGGATCCTCCACGTATGGCAACAAATCGACGATGGGAACCAACTGACATCCCGACAGCCGAAACGCCACAAAGCTGGCGTAACTGTCACGCCTCTGCTCGCCATCCGTCACGACATCCACGCCGGCACGGAGTTGTGCCTGGACGGCCAGGCGAACGGCATCATCGGCGGCCTGTTGAAATTCGGACTCATCCAGCCGATGTTCCATCCTCTCGCGCAACAACCGCCTCAGCCACGAGGGGCGCGGCCACGAGCCGATGCCCATCACGGCAAAAAGGGGCCACACGGGCAGGGCAGGGGTCGGCGTTGGTTGCTCCGCCAAAGGGACCTGAGGGGACGCCCCCATGGGAGGCGGGACGGGAGTCGGTGTGGGAGGCGGGAGGGGAGTCATGGCGGGAGGCGGGACGGGAGGCGTCTCTCCGATCGCCGAGGTTGGGGCGGCTTTGCGGATCAGGAAGCTGCGG
>JAOAAM010000194.1 GCA_026418875.1 Gemmataceae bacterium
TCGTCGGGTCGCCATGGTTCCAGGGCGAAATCTCTCCCCAACTCGCCACGGGGCATAGCGAGGCTGCGGTCGATTTCCGAAGCACGGTGATTCAGCCAGCGATGGTCAGGCGCCGTGGATTTCCAGCCGGCAAGAGCCGAGCGCCAAGACGTCACCTTTCTCCGAGACACGGTGCAGGGCCGGATTCAGAGTGTACTGGACGAAGCGGCCACGTTTCTGGAATTGCACGATCTTGTTCCGTCGCAACACGCTTAGGTGATGGGACACGTTGACGATTTCCGAACGGAGGATTTGCGCAAGCTGGGTGACATTCTTGGGACCATGCCGCAAGCTCTCGACGATCTTGAGCCGATCGGGATCAGCCACGGCTTTTAGCAACGACACAGTTTCTGAAGCCTTGCCCGACCGCGGGCCGCGTGTTTTTCGTCTCATCCTGGTATCCCCCCGACGAACCGTGGACAGATGGGTCGTGCCCGCAGCAGGATCCGCCGCCTCGCGGAGTTCGAGACCGCCACAAGACGCAGTCGCTCCCTCCCGAGGCCTGGCCGACGATCCAGCGCCCGGCACCCCAACGATTGCTTGCCGTTGTAACTCCCGAGGGTCGGTGGTTCAAGGGGCGAGCGAGCGGTTTCCGCCCCGCCGGTTGGTTCCCGCGATCGGCGATCGCTAGTTCGCGTGAGCGGGCCGATCCGGCTCGACCCGCTCGGGTATCGACTGGGCGAACCCGAGATCAGCTGTTCTAAGCTTCTGCGATTTATTGGTTTGGGATGATACATGATATTTTCATCTAAATTCATCTCATTTCTTCACAATCGGCCGTAGAACACGCATCGTGCGGCAGTCACGTCGATCGCATCATTGAAAAGCACCATCTCAGAGATCTTTGAATGTCGGGGGTCATTTTCGCCCACCGTCGGCGTGGCTTCACGCTGATTGAGTTGCTGGTGGTGATTGCAATCATTGCCGTCCTCATCGGACTTTTGCTGCCGGCTGTGCAGCAGGTTCGTGAAGCGGCGGCGCGGACGAAGTGCTCGAACAACCTGAAGCAGATTAGGTTCCACCCGGGCGGCGTGAACTGCGTTTTCGGCGATGGTTCCGTGCGGTTCCTCCGTGACAATATCGACGCCTTGACCCTTAAGTGGCTCGCCGGCGCCACCGATGGTCAAGTCGTTCGTCTGCCCGATTGAGGGAGGGAGTTCAACGCTCATGCGACGCGCTTTGTGCTGGCTTTTGATGAGCTGCGTGATCCTCGGGACGGGTTGTTCGCGGCGAATTGATCCCGGCCCCACGAATCCCGAACCGGTGGAAATCACGGGCAAGCTGACCCGGGCGGGCAAACCCGTCTCCGGCGTCACCATCTTCTTCCAGACGACCGGGCAAGGTGGGACACAAGCCGCCATGCCAGTGAAAAACGGCGAGTTCAAGGGAGTGATCATGCCCGGAACCTACACCTACAGCATTCAGGAAGGCGACGATCCCAAGGCGTTCGAAGCCATCCCGAAGCAGTATTACCAGGGCGATTTGAATCGCACGGTCGAGGTGTCGGCGGGGGCTCGTCTGGAAATCAAACTCGATCTGTCTCTTATACACATCTCCGAGCCCCCGAGACCAGAGAGG
>JAOAAM010000203.1 GCA_026418875.1 Gemmataceae bacterium
CAGCCTGGCCGAGGCCGAACGTGTTATTGTCTCCGAGGTGCCGGGCACAACCCGCGACAGCATTGATGTGCGGTTCGAACGGGACGGCAAAACGTTCCTGGCCATCGACACAGCCGGCGTCCGCAAGCGAACGTCCCTGGCCAACGATATTGAGTTTTACAGCCTGCACCGGGCGGAGCGATCGATTCGGCGAGCGGATGTCGTCCTGCATTTCTTTGATGCCCGCTACCGCATTGGTCGGGTCGACAAGCAACTGGCCGAGTACATTCTGGAGAACCACAAGCCGGCCATCTTCGTGGTCAACAAGTGGGACCTCGTCAAGGCCGTGATGCCGACCGAGCGGATGGCCGAGTACATCCGCAAGGTCTTTCCCATGCTGGATTATGTCCCCATCGCGTTCATCACCGCCAAAAAGGGCAAGAACGTTCTGCGGTTACTGCAACTGGCGATGCAGTTACACAAACAAGCCGGGGTCCGCGTCAGCACCGGTGATCTCAACCGGGTGATCCGGGCGGCGGTGGAGGCCAATTCCCCCCCCTTACGAAACAATCGTTTGCCCAAGATCTTCTATGCCACGCAAATCGATGTCCACCCGCCGACGATTGTTCTCTTCACCAACGGCCCCGAACTCTTCGAAGAAACGTATGTGAGGTATCTGACCAAGGCACTCCGCGACACCTTTCCCTTCTCCGAGGTCGCGCTGAAAATCTTGCTGCGATCGAAAAGCGATAGCCCTTGGCGGAGCGAGGAGGCGGCCGAGGAACCGGCGGCTGTGCCCGACGAGGCTGAGGGCCCGCCGATCGTCCGACGCTCCCGACCCCCTGACCCCGGCGGAGAACCCCGGCCCCGGAAACGCAAGCCGGGCGCGGAAACCTGGGACTTTTAACTGGGACCGATCGAACCTGCCTGGTGCGGCCGTGGCGGTCACTTGTTCAAGGTCTTGATCGCAATGTGCCGGAATGCCACAGGGTCGGAGTGGCCGGCAAAGCCAAAGTGCCCCCGGCTGCGATTCTTGCCGGGGTGCGGCGTGTTGTCCTTGAAGTCGGTAACGGTCGCCAGGTCGCAATCCAGGATGCGGGTGCCGTTCAACTCCGCCTGCAGCTTGGAGCCGACGACGGTGACCTCCAGGAAATTCCACTGCCCCACGGGCCGCAAATAGCCGCGGTGAGAGGCGACCATGCCATAGGCCGATCCGTTGAACTGCCGCGGATCGAGCTTGGCATACTTGGGGTCATCATCGTCCAGAATTTGCAACTCGCACATGCCTTCCGTTGCCGCATGCGCGGTGCCCCCGGGGTAACGGATGGCCAGCCCGTTGTTGCCGGCCGGCGGTAAGCGGTACTCCAGCCGAATCACGTGATCCTCGTACTCCGCCGTCGTGTAGATCACGCCGCCTTTCTTCGGTTTGCAGACGATGGCGTGGTCAATCACCTCGTAGTTCTCCAATCGCCCCGACCAGCCCTCCAGGTTCGTGCCGTTGAAGACGCTGGCGAAGCCCTTGGCATTGTGTTTGCGTAACAGTTCGTTGGCTTCTTCCGGCGGAATTTCCCGGATAAAGATGTTTCGCCAGCGAATTTCGCCGCCGTGCGTTTGCAGCAAAATCTTCCCCGTCTTGGGCAGGGGTTGCTTACGGTCCCAGTAGTTCTCCATGCGAGCAAAATCGACGACCAGTTTGTCGTTCAGATACACCGTCGTTCGCTCGCCAACTTGGATGATCCGGAACGAGTTCCACTCCCCGAAGGGCTTGTCGGCATGCACCAGCGGCAATTGCCCGGGTGTCCCCTTCGTGTTGTTGAACAGGCCACCGGAACCTTTATCGGCCCCGATG
>JAOAAM010000247.1 GCA_026418875.1 Gemmataceae bacterium
AGATGTGTATAAGAGACAGGTTGTGGCTCATGAAAACCTCGCCATTGTCGACTTCGTCCCCGAAACTCGGGTCGTCGCCCGCTTCATGCCTCTGGAATTCAGTGTCGGCGTCGCCAACTACAGCAATGCCGAGCGAAAAAATGTCCGTGTTACCGTCCGGGTGCGGGGGCAGGAGCGTTCCGAGGGATCGTTCACCCTGCCGAACGTGCCGCCCGGGTCGATCACGGTCGGCACCTTCCTCATCGCTTTCGACCAATTGGGGTTCAATCACGTCAGCGTCAATCTCGAAGCGGAAGAAGCGGGGTTGGCGATCGACAATGTCCGCCATGCCGTCGTCGAAGTGCGAGAGAAAGTCCCTCTGCTGATTGTCGAGGGCGACCCGCGGACCAAAGGCACTCCCGAGGGCGACGGCTACTACTTGCAGCAATTGTTCAGCGAATCGACCCGCGGGTTCGACGTACTTTTACGTGGCCCGGCCGACCTCGAGCGGCTGGACCTCGATACGTTCCCCAGCATCTTCCTGCTGAATGTGCCGCGGCTGAGCGACAAGGCGACCGAGGCGCTGGAGCGCTACATTCGTCGGGGGGGCGGCGTGGCTTTCTTCTTGGGCAGCGAAACCAAGGTGGATTACTTCGACAAGCTGTACGCCGACGGCAAAGGGATTTTCCCCGTGCCCCTCGCCGATCGACCCACCGAGCCTCCCCCCGATGAGGTGAAACTCGAACGCCTTTTGGGAAATCCGTCGCCCAAGCTCTATCCGCGCAACCTGCTGCATCCGGTGCTGACCCGCATTTACCGCGATGAAAAATCCCGGGTGCCCTCGCGGGAGAACAACAAGTACCTGTTTTTCGCCTCCATCGATCGGTCGTGGCCCGTGCGGCGTCAAGCCTGGAACGAGCAGCGCGGCCCAACCGAGGAAATCCTCACCCTCCCGAACAGCCGCCAGGTCGGCGACTACGCCGATCAGGTCAACCGGCTTTTGCGCTCCTTGCCGCTGGGAGACGAGCGCTATGCCCGGTTCAAATCCCGTTTGGAAGAATACCAGCGTCAGATTCAGAACGTGCTGCTGGTCGGCGGTGAGCTATACAAGCTCGTCAATCTTCTCGACGCGCTGTTGAACGACACGGGCGAGGCGAACAACCCAGCCCGACCCAACCTGCAAGAGTTCTGGCAGGCTCGCGAGCAAGCCGAACTGCGTGAGCAACTCGTCCGGCTGCTTGATGCGGTGCGTTACGGCGACCCATTCCTGGTCGCCAAGACCGTGGGGCAGGGCCGCGTCTTGGCTTACCTCTCCTCCGCCGACACCGACTGGAACGACCTGCCGAGCGGGCCGGCCCGGGTCTATTGGGTCATGCTCATGGTCGAGATGCAAAAGTACCTCGCCGCCAACACCGCGGAAACCAGCCGTCTGCTCGGTCAGACGCTGCGGCTCGAATTGGATCCGGCGAAGTACGACTCGGCCGTGCAGCGATTCTTCCCGCCCAAGGTCGATTATCTCAAAGGCGGTCTGCTCAAATACGAACCCCTCGACGCCGGGAAACAACAGGCGGCCCTCAGAGCCGACAGCCTGGAATTGACCTTCGCCGAAGCCCGCACTCCCGGCGTGTACGAATTCATCCTGGCACGCAAGGAGGGAACCGCCGAGCGCGACGAGAATGCCCCGCCCGCAGGGAACGCCGCGGGGCAGACCGAGACTCGGGCCTTCGCCTTCAACGTCGATGCCCTGGCAGAGAGCGACCTGAAGCGGGCCACACTCGATGACTTCGCCTCGGTCTTGGGCGAATCGCTGCGACTGCACGCCCCCGGCGATGCCGCCCTGGAGAAGACCCTCAAAGATAAAAAGAGCGATCTCTCCGAATCGCCGTGGTTGTACCTCGTCTTCTTGCTGGTGCTGCTCGTCGAACAAGCCATGGCCGTGCGGCTGAGCTACCACGCTCAAGTCCGCGAGTCTTCGCCGATCCCGGCGACGAGTTCGGCCAAGGTCGAAGTTCAAGAAGCCGTGGGTGTCGGATGATTTGGAAACCGTCGCGAAATAAGAACACTTGTGGGCCGGTCGCCATTCCAGACCAAGACAAGGCCGCGGGAGTCCGGTTGACAAGGGCCAAAGCGGAATGAGACGTCATGACGAACGATGAAATGCCCATCACCCAGACCGAATTCGTGTTCCGCCGCCTCGGCGAAGGATTGCGGATCGGCGGCATCGAAGGGCATCCTTTCCTGTGGATCGCCCTGCTCGCGGTGGTGGTCGGCATCGGCATCATCCTCGCCATCTGGATGTACCGCAAGGACCGCGTGTCGATCCCGCTGGGTTTCGCCGTCCTACTTGCCGCTTTGCGCATCACGGTCATCCTCATCCTGGCCGCGTGCTTCCTCCTCCCGGCGGTCCAGCATTGGGAGCGAGTCGAGAGACGTTCCCGCGTCGCCATCCTCGTCGACGTGTCGGGGAGCATGTTCATCTCAGACGAAATCCCCTCGGCCACGCGCCCGCCGGATCGACTCGAATCGCGGATGGATAAGGTGGTAAAGCTGCTGACCGACGAGCAGGTGAAGTTTCTCCACCGCCTGATGGAGAAGAACCCGATCGCGGTTTACCGTTTCGGCTCGCGCCTGGACGAGGAGTATGCGACGCTACGATCCGGGGAGCCGGCATGGAACGCCGAGGCTTGGTTTTCCTGGTTGAAAATGGACCCCAAGGCGTGGCTGCTGCAAGGCTTGAGCGAGTCGGGCCGGCAGCGGTTGCGGGAACATCCCGAATTCGCCGGCGATCAACCCGGAACCCCCGAGTGGGCCTTGGCGTGGTTGAAGAAAGACGAATCCGAAGTTTTCCCTCCGGTCACGCCCGAGTCGGGGTTCACCGAATCTGATCGTCAGCGCTTGCGGGAGAACCGTGAGCGACTGGAGAAGCGACTGGAAGTGAGCCGTCAACTGGTGCAGGGCACGAACGTGGGCGAATCCGCCTTGGCTGCCCTGAACCGGGAGGCGGGCAACATGCTGCAAGGCCTGGTCATCATTAGCGATGGCCGGTCGACGCACGGCTCGGAGTCGATCCTGCGAGAGTTGCGCGATCGAGCGCGTCGGGAGAATGTCCCGGTCTTCACCGTCGCCGTGGGCGAGGATCGTCCGCCGATCAGCATCCAAATCGTGGATGTGCAGACGCCGGAACAGGCCCCGCCAGACGAGCGCTTCGTGGTTCGGGCCGAGATCGATGGCGTGGGGCTGGCGGGCCGGGAGAAGCCCGTGTTTCTGGATGTTTTCAAACCCGGCGAGGATCCGAAGAAATCGCGACCCAGCCACACCTTGGAAGCGAAGGTGGTTTTTGCTCCGGGCGAGCCGCCACACGCGCAAGTGGAATTCGCCATCGACCCCACGATCACGGAGGGAGCCGAGAAGCTCCCGCCGGACTTCTTCAAGCCACGAGGCGGAGCCGGTGGCGAAAGTGCCGGTGCCGGGGCCGGGGACTCGCCGAATGATCGTGCCGCGAGCAGCAAGCCGGAGTTGCTGGAGGGGGAGTGGAATTTCGTGGTACGCATCCCCCGGGACGAGCAAGAAGCATTTCTCGAACGGGAGCATCGCTCGGATGCCACGCCGGTGCAGATCATCAAAAAGCCGCTGCGGGTGCTGTTATTTGCCGCCGGGGCGGAGAGGGACTTTCAATTCGTTCGGCAGATTCTGGTTCGAGAGAAAGATCAGAAGCGGGCCGAGTTGAGCGTCTTTGTTCAAAACCTGGGACGGGACGGCCGCGACGTGCAGGATGTCGAACCGGAGCGTCGGTTGAATCGCTTCCCGCACACGCTGCTGGTCGGCGAGGCGGCGGCCCAACTCGATCCGAAGGAAAAATACTACAACCTCGACCAATACGACGTCATCATCGCCTTCGACCCCGATTGGTCGGAGTTAGAGCCAGAACAGTTTCGCTTGTTGAAGACCTGGATCGAGCGTCAGGCGGGCGGGTTGATCATTGTCGGCGGCCCCATCCACACCTACCAGTTGGCTCGGGCAGCCGAATCCGACAAGTTGCAGATCCTGGCAGAACTGTTCCCCGTGGTGCCGGGCGACAGTGTCTTGCCGGTGAACCCCAACGCCGGGCTGAGGCCGAACACACGCAAACCGTGGCATCTGAATTTCCCCGGGGCCAACAAGGACATGGAGTTCCTGAAGCTGGACGACGATAAGAACCATCCGTTGGCCGGCTGGGACGATTTCTTCTTCCGCAAGGAACGCCGCGACTCCACCGACACCGAGGCCTACCGCGGCTTTTACAGCGTGTACCCCGTGCAGTCGGTCAAGAAAGGGGCCACGGTCGTGGCGACTTTTGCCGACCCAGCGACTCGTTTGCCCGACGCCAGCGAGCATCCCTTCCTGGTCGTGATGGATTACCCCCAAGGGAAGATCGCCTTCCTCGCCGGCGAGCTTTGGCGTCTACGTGCGTACAGAGAGGCTTTCTTCGAGCGCTTCTGGATTAAGCAGGCCCGCTACGTTTCCTCCGGCACCCGCACCCGGCAGAACAAGCGGGGGGTGTTGGTCATGGGGAAACAGTTCTCCGCCGGGCAGTTCGTCCGCATCGAGGCTCAGATGTTTGGCCCCGACTCGCAGCCCCTGCCCGACTCGGCTTCCGTGGTTGCCTACGTCTACCCTGCCCTCAGCGATGACCCCCGGCAGCGGCAAGAGGTCAAACTCAATCCCAAGCGATCTTCCGTCCAATGGGGCGGTTGGTTCCAAGGTCGGCATCTGGTCGTCAACCCAGGCGAGTATCGAATCGAAATCCCGATTCCGGGCAGTCCCGATGCCCTGCGCGGCAAGTTCCTCGTCAAGGAATCCAACCCCGAACTCGACCTCGTCCGACCTGATTGGGCGGCGCTACACCAGATGGCCAGTGAGTTCGAGGAGATCCTGCCGCGACTCGACAAAGCCAAGGCGGAAGAGGCACGAAGAATTCTGGCGAAGAAAGAGGCCTCCCCGGCGGCCGACCCGCGCCCCGCGTCACCGGCCAATGACCCGGCGGCTACCAGCTCGAAAGAGAAACCGCTGGGCGACACGCTGCGGCTGTTCTTCAATCTGTCGAACGCCGAACTCATCCCCGACTTGATGACCACGCAAACGAAAGTGCAACGGAACCGAGGCCCCGTCGATGATCTGTGGGATGATGGGCCGGTGCTCGGCTCCGACAATCGCGGGCAACCCATCGTCTTGCCCTGGGTTTTGCTCCTGGTGGTCGGGCTGCTCTCGGCCGAATGGCTCATGCGCAAGTTGCTGCGTCTGGCCTGATCCGACCCCCCGCGGGAGGCTGCTGATGTTCCTTGAAGAATCTTGAAGTGCCCCGAACCGAAAATGAAAGCGACCGCATGACCGAACCGACGACGACGCCCCCGACCACGATTGCGACCGAATGGACGGAACGGATCTATTCCCCGTTGCACCGCCTTCGGGGGACAATTCGCCGTTACATCCTTTGGGACACCCTGGTCCTGACCGTCATCGCCCTGGCGACCTGGTTTTGGGTCGGGCTGCTGCTGGATTACGGCGTGTTCAAACTCACGGGCTGGGATTGGGTGCAGATCCTGCCCTGGTCCGTGCGGCTCGTGGTCCTGGCCGCGATCAGTGCGGTGATCGTGTTCGTCGTGGCGATGTCGTTACGCTCGCTGCTCCGCCGATTCCGACCAGAATCGCTGGCCCTGGTCTTGGAGCGACGCTTCCCCCGGTTGCTGCGTGACCAATTGATCACGGCCGTCGAATTGACCGATCTCGATCGTGCGGAGTCTTACGGTTACTCGCGGCAAATGATCATTGCGACGGTGCGCGAGGTCAGCGCTCGAGTGGATCAGATCCCTGTGCGCGAGGTCTTCAACTGGGGTCGATTGTACCGCCGAGTGGCTTGGTCAATTTTCCTGACCTTGGGGCTTTTGGCGGTGGCTGCGGTGGGCTATTTCGCCTGGGCCCGGCGGCTGGCAGCGGCGGACTTCGGCTACCGATTTCGCGATGTCGCCGCCATCTGGTTCGAGCGGAACGTGCTGCTGCGAGAGACGCTTTGGCCGCGGCGTGCCTTGTTGCAACTGCTCGATTTCCCCGCCAGCGGCGAGCTGCGGATCGGCCGCGACGCCCCCAGTCCCCGGATCCGGGTGCAAGCGCTGAAATGGGTGATTGCGGATGAAGCGTCGGCGGAAGGGTGGCGTCCGCTCCGTTGGAGCGATCTGAGCCGGGACTGGCTGTTGGGGCCGAGCGTCCCCGCGCTGCCAATCGTCCTCCTCATGCCGCCCGCCGCATCCGCCACGCCTCCACCCGCCGACGACCCATTTTGGACTCTCGATCGCATCGAGGGTTTGCTGGAGCAGGAAGAGACTCGCCGACGCTTGCTCGCCGGGGGAATCACCGCGGAGGAGTACGAGGCACTGCGGGGTGTTTTCGAGGTGTTGGATCAGAAAGCAGCCGCGGCCGCGATGAGCCGGCGGCTCCGCAAGTTGGAGGTCCCCGCCGACGTTCGCATCCATTACTGGGGTGCCCGCCAACGTGATGAGGCCC
>JAOAAM010000470.1 GCA_026418875.1 Gemmataceae bacterium
GTTCCTGGCCGCCACCCTGGCCGAGGAGGAATGGGGCAGCGGCAAACCGCGCCGGTTGTCGATCGCGAGTCAGTACAGTCCGGCGATTTCGCAAGCTGCCTGTGCTTACTCGATCGCCGTCTTGGCTTCTGAACTCGCGGCGTCATGAGCACCGTCGTCGTGAAGGTGGGGGGCAGTCTTTACGATTGGACGCCGTTGCGCTCGGTCCTGCCTCGTTTCTTGCTGACTCTCCCCCCGGCGAGAGTGCGGATTGTCCCCGGCGGAGGGCCATTCGCGGACGCTGTGCGGTTGGTCGATCGCGTCCACGGATTGGGCGAGGAGCCAGCCCACTGGCTGGCGTTGAAATCGCTGTCGTTAGCGGCGGAGTTTCTGCGCCGCCTCGTCCCGGCTTGGGGCGATGCCGTCGTCGACATGCTGGAGTTTGCTCGACAGGATGAAGCCCGGCCGGATCATTTGCCCCACGTCTGGGACGTCACCAGCGATTCCCTCGCGGCCCGAGTAGCACACATCGAAGGGGCGGAGCGTTTGATCTTGTTGAAGTCGGCGGATCCCACTCCGGACGGCCGACACGCGCACCTGGTCGATCCGCTATTTGATGCCGTAGCGGCCCGCGGCACGTACCGTGTCGAATTCGTCAATCTGCGAAGTTGGCAACCGGAGGTCGCTATCGACTCCCTAAACAAAGCACCGTAGGGACAAGCCTGCCATCGAGAGGAACGAACCATGCGGTCCACAATCGCCTTTTTGTTAGTCGGCATTTATGTGGGAAGCGGCTTGGCGGAGGATTGGCCGCAGTTCCTTGGTCCTCGGCGAGACAACACCTCCCGTGAAAACGTTGTACCCTGGAAAGGCGACCCAAAAGTCGCCTGGCGGGTTCCGGTCGGTGAAGGGCACAGCTCTCCCGTCGTTGCGGGTGACTATGTGTTCTTGCATGACAAAGTCGCCAACCAGAATCTCGAGCGTGTGACTGCCTTTCGCGCCGCCGACGGGAAGGCAGTGGCGTCAATCGAACGACCACGGGGTGCCTTTGAAAGTCCGTTCGGTATCGGTCCACGTAGCACGCCCACGGTGGTCGGGGACATGGTTTACGCTGTCGGCGTGACGGGCCGATTTCTCGGGCTGCGGCTTGCCGAGAGTGGCACCGACAAGTCGGCCAAGTTCGAGGAGAAATTCAATCACGATCTTTTGCAGCAATTCCAAGCAAAGAATTTGACCTTCGGCGTGTCCGCCTCGCCGTTGGTCGAGGGGGAGTTGGTCATCGTTCCCGTGGGGGGCTTGGGAGCAGGGCTGGTGGCTTTTCGCCGTGACACCGGTGAGTTGGCGTGGAAATCGCTGGACGATCCTGCGAGCTATGCCTCGCCGGTTGTTTTCGGGGAGGGGGCTAACCGCCAAATCGTCGCTCTAACGCAAAAGGGACTGGTTGGCGTCTCACCGCGGGATGGCAGCATCTATTGGCAATACCCATTCCAGGACAAGCTCAACGAGAGTTCGACGACGCCCATCCGTGTCGGCGATATCTTGCTCGCCAGTTCGGTGACGCTCGGTTCGGTTGCCCTGAAACTCACCGAACGGGACGGTCGGCCAGCCGTCGAGGAAGTTTGGCGGAAGCCGGAGTTGACCTGTTACTTCTCGACTCCCGTGGCCGTGGGGAATGACCACGTGTACATGGTGACCGGCGTCATCGGTTTGCAGCCCTCCATCACGCTTCGCTGTGTCGAAGTGGCGACGGGCAAGACATTGTGGTCGAAAACCCGGATCGGAAAGTACCACGCTGCCCTCATCCGGACCGCGAACGACTTGTTACTCATGCTCGACGACACCGGGCATTTGACGCTGATCCAGCCGGATCCCAGGGAGTACCGCGTAGTAGCTCGGAGCAAGGTTTGCCGCGAAACTTGGGCACACCCGGCACTCGCGGGTGGCCGCCTCTACCTTCGCGACGATCGGGAATTGATCTGCCTCGATCTGGCACCCTGACGGGCGGTCGATCGGAGGAAGGGCAACACCACGAGGGAAAATCTCCCGCGTCATGGGTCAAGCTGCAAGGACCCGATGAGTTGATTGAATGCTTCCTCCCAAGTGAACCGGCGGTCCCAGGCACAATCGCCGTACAGCACCAGAAGGGAATCGCCTCGGGGAACGATGGCGACAACGGCGAGTCGATCGCGGACGCCACCGTTGTCAATCCGCCAGTGGACGACGGTCCCATCGTGGTTGCCGACTTTGTCCTTGCGGGTGCCGTCGATTTCGACGATTTGGCTGTCGGGATTGCCCTCTCGTTGTTGCTTGGCGCGGAGGTGAGCTTTGACTTGTGCCAAGGGATCTCCTTCTTTGGGCAGATGGAGCACGAGCAGATCGGCCGCCAGCGTGGGTTTCCGCGGATTGGTGGGGTCCAACGCCCTCAGCACGATGTCGGCTTGGGGATCGTGGGCTTTGGGATCGTCTTCAAGTTGCCAACGCCCCGTTGGGCTGTCTCTTATACACATCTCCGAG
>JAOAAM010000495.1 GCA_026418875.1 Gemmataceae bacterium
CGTGTAGTCGATCCGAAAAAGCTGGCCGCGATCCGGCTGCGCCATCCAGCCCGGTTCGGTGATTCCGCCGACAAACAATCGACCTCGGGCATCGAAGGCCAAGCTGACCGGCCCCAACAATCCCTTCCCCCAGAACGGGAAGCACGCTCCTTGATACTCGCCGTTCACCTTCTCGACATCCGCCCGAATGATCGCCCCACCGAACATCAATTCCGCGAGAAAGAACTGCCCCGCGAACGGGCCGAACTTTCCTCGGGTGGAGTCGAACGCCACGCCATTGATCGAATGAGCCCAAGCGTACGGGACGTAAACGGCTGCCCTTCCGGCGGGTTTTTGCGTGTGTTCGGGTTGCTTCGGATTGGGGAAACCGTAGTAGCGGCCATGGACCACGTGGCACAACTTGTTCGCCGGGACCCACTCGCCTTGATTGTCCGTGCAAAAGATCTCGCCCTCGGGACCGGCACACCAACCGAGCGGATTGCGGAAACCGAAGGCAAACGCTTCCGGCTCCTGCCCTGCTCTCTGCCGCAATGCCCCGCCGCTTCCCGGGAGCGTCTGATGGGCGTAGGGGGCAAGGCTGTACACCCAGGCACCGGATCGATCCCGTGTCAGGCCATAGGCGTAGTCGTAGCTGTCGGCCACTCCGTGCGGGATCAACACGATTCGTTCCAGGGTTTGTCGCTCCCAGTCCCAGCGGCTCAAGTTCCGCCGATGCAGAATGAACAGTCCGCCGTCGTCGCATGCCATCGAAAAAGCATCGGCAAAAAGAGTCGGCCCGACACGCTCGAATACCTCGCGCTCGGTTCGGTTTTCCGGATCGTGAACGCGAAAGACCTCGCCGGTCTTCCATGAAGCGACAAACACTCGGTCCTGCCGCGGGTGAGTGGCAATCGCCACCGGCATTACGCGATCCTCCCCGGAGACGAGCTTCGGGCGTGGGAACGGCGTCGCACGATAACCAGGCCGAATCAGCGATCCCTCGGCACGATCCACCGGGGCCAGCGATTTCTCCTGCCAGACTGGCGGCGATTGCGCAGGCGGCAGGACGAAGCGTTGTCGCGATTCGAGTCGCCCCTGCGCATCCGGGGATTGTCGGTGGCCGTGCGCTTCCACCAGGACGCCGACGGGGACGTGCTCGAAGCTAAGCACATGCTCCAAGGTGCGGTCCTGCAATCGAAACGTCTCACGGATCACGACCGAAGGAGCGTTGTCCCAAGAGCACCGCCACTCCAGCCTGACACCATCCGCCAGGATGTCGAACTTCTGGTAAGACCGGCGTGGTGCTTCGACGTCCCGCCCACCCATTGAGAACTGGGGAGACGGCGGCAAATTCAGACGATCCACGACGCGGCCGACCACATGAAACCGCCGCAGACGCCCCTGAACGGAGCGGGAGATCGCCGCACCGAGACGAATTTCCCGAGGGGCCATCGAGTCGAGGTCGTAGACGAGGAGATCGGCGGAGGACCACAGCACGCTGATACTCTCGACGATCGAACCGCCCTCCAGGTGCAGCGGTATGACCGCCGCGAGAGGCGGGGTTCCGGGTGCCGGTGCCTCGATCGGGACGCTGGGGGATGGTCGAGGCGGTGGCACGTTTTTTCCTGCGGTGAAGTAAGCCCAAAGCGCGTCTTTTTGCCGTCCTGCTTGTCCATCGAGGATCTGCCCAAGGGGAGCCGGCTCCCCGCGTCGGAAGGCAGCGGGCATCGGCGTACCTGGGTGCGATCGCTGTGGGTCGTCGAGGAAGCGATCAAACCACTGACGCCGAAGCCGATCGGTGGTTCGGGTCAAATCCGGCCCCGCCGCGCCCGGGTCGGCGGCGACGAGGTACTTCCCGTTCCAAGCATGGCAGGAAATACACGAATACCCCTGCGACCCAGCCAGGATCGGACCAGCCACACTCCCCAGCGTTGGATCCGGGATCGCAGGGTCAGGCCCCTCGGGGGCGTCAGCCGGCTCGCCATCGGATTCGGCCAGTGCCCGGACGAAATCTCCCGCCTCCGCACCAAAGGCCGGCATGCGATACGTGTATCGCTCCGATCGGACGCCCTGCACGCCGTCTCGAATCGCCTGTCCCAAGTAAACCCGACGGTATTTTTGAAGCGGTTGATTTAACCGGGGCGTCCGCTGGTACGGCACCTCCTGAAGAAACGCCCCACCGAGCCTCGCGCCCCAGCGCTCGATCGGCGGCGGTCGCTGGCTGTCGCGCTGATGACACCGGACACATCCCGCCTTCTCCAATCGTCGTTCCCGCTCGAAATACGGCGACGGATGCACTTCTCGCTCGGCACACTGCAAATACCGGGCGACGTCCGCCTGTTCGTTTCCCCAGTGAAACCTTGGGCCGCCCTCCCCCGTCAGGCAGCCACCTTCACGACGACGCACAGGAACCTCGACGATAGCCGGCACCGGCAACCCCGGATGACAGGCCGCGCAACGCTTCTCGTCGATCAACCGCCGTGCCGCCTCCGTGCGATCGCTCACTCCGAGCCGCCGCATCACCTCGTGGATCGACGCATCGCCGGGCGGTTGCTCCTTCCCCTCTCCATGGGCCGACCAGTACAGCAGGTATGATGCGAGGTCTTCAGCTTGCCGTTGTGTCAGCGGGAAACGCGGCATCCGCCCATCGGCATACCGATCTCGCGGTTGCAAGAGGAATGTGACCAGATCGTCGAACCGAAATCGTTCCGACAATCCCGTCAACGATCGACGTGGTGGAAGGTCCGACTCGTCGGCGTCGTGCGCTCTGGTCTCGTCGGGCGGGGAGTGGCACGCGAAACATCCCAGGCCGACGAAAGCGATTCGCCCAGGCCGTGGATCACGCCGCGTCTCGTCCCCCTTGGCGCGTTTGCCGAGGAACTCGGCGATCAGCCATCGCTCGGCCCGCCCCGTCTCATCATTGCGGAACAGTCGGGGCATGCGCGACTGCGGGTGGTGCTGCCGCGGATCCGCCAGCCACGAGGCGATCCACTCGCGCGACATTCGTTGCTCGCATCCCGCCAGGGATGGGCCGGCCGCGCTCGCCGTTGCGCTCGGAAATGCCCTCGCGTGACACCCCTTGCAACCAAGCGACTCCGCCACGGCCCGGCCACGCTCGGCCTGCTCGTCGTCACGTAATTCCGGGGATCGCTCGGACTCCCGATGGAAGACCCGCCAAGCCGGGATCGGCTCCCGGGCGAAACTGTCGCCCTCCCAGGTCAATTGCAGTCGTGCTGGGAAGCTTCCGTTCGAGCGGTAACGGATACGGATTCGGTGAAACCCCGGTTCGCGTCTCCAACTCGCTTCACCGGATCGGTGCGTGTTGGGATCGTTGCCCTCGGCTTGAAATACCCGTTCGTCGCCGATCTCCACAGTCACGCGACCGGCCACGAACGCCCCGAAACGTATCGCCTCGTCTTCGCGGACATGGACATACCCGGACCATTCGACTTCAAATGCTCCGACCGGCAGGCGAGGATGCCGCGACGAATCAACGAGAAAAAGCGCCGGTTTCGACTCAACAGCATGCCAAGCCACGCCGCCCGCACGATAGGTGGCGAGCAGACCGGGTTTGAGCGCGTCCGATTCGAAGGGCGGTTCATCGGCTCCGCGTGCCATGGCAAATCTGGGTAGGCCAACGAACGACCAGCCGACGATCAGGATCCACCCGAGAGCGAATCGGCCGTCGCCCGACCGCCTCGGGGCTGCCATCTCCTGAATCATCCGGCACATTGCCCCCTCCTCCGTCGGCGATGGTTCACGCGGACAGCCTGCCTATTCCGGTCGAAACATGACCATCCCTAGGGGAGGAATCGTGATCGACAAAGTGTAATCTCTTCCATGGGACGACATCTCCAGCGCCTCGACACCGCCGAGGTTCCCTTGCCCGCTACCCCCGTAGATCGGGGCGTCGCTGTTCAGGATTTCGACCCAACGACCGCCGCGTGGGACTCCCACATGGTAGTCATGCCGGGGCACAGGTGTGAAGTTGCAAACAACTAACACCATATCCCCGGAGCGACTTTTGCGCAGGAAACTCACACAGCTATTCTCGGAATCATTCGCGTCGATCCATTCGAAGCCCTCAGGCTCGCAATCCAGCTCATGAAGTGCCGGCTCTCGACGATACGCTGTATTCAAGTCTTTGACCCAGCGTTGCACCCCACGATGACTCGAGTACTCCAGCAAATGCCAATCAATACTCTTGTCATGATTCCATTCATCCCATTGCCCGATGTCGCTACCCATGAAGAGGAGCTTCTTCCCAGGCTGGGCATGTTGATAACCAAGAAGCAAGCGAAGATTCGCAAATTTCTGCCAAAGGTCGCCCGGCATTTTTGACAACAACGATCCTTTGCCGTGAACGACCTCATCATGACTCAGCGGCAACATGTAGTTTTCGGTGAAGGCATATAACATCCTGAAGCTAAGAAGATTGTGATGGTATTTTCGATAGATTGGGTCCAAGGCAAGATATTTCAGCGTGTCATGCATCCAGCCCATGTCCCATTTCAGACCGAAGCCAAGGCCGCCGAGATAAGTCGGTCGGCTGACCATCGGCCAAGCGGTGCTTTCCTCCGCGATGGTGATGACATCGGGGAAGGCCCCGTAAACTTCCTCGTTCAATCGCTTGAGGAAGGCAATGGCTTCTAAGTTCTCCCGACCGCCAAAGCGATTGGGCAGCCACTCTCCCGGCTTGCGAGAATAGTCCAGGTAAAGCATGGAGGCCACGGCATCGACGCGCAGGCCGTCGATGTGATATTTGTCGAGCCAGAATATCGCCGAACTAATCAGAAAGTTGGCGACTTCATGTCGGCCGTAGTTATAGACAAATGTTCCCCAATCCATGTGCAACCCTTGGCGCGGGTCGGCATGTTCATATAGATGCGTGCCGTCAAAATACCCCAACCCATGCCCGTCCCGGGGGAAGTGTGCGGGAACCCAATCGAGGATGACGCCGATTCCCCGACGATGCAAGGTATCGACGAGTTCCATGAACTCTTGCGGGGTGCCGAAGCCGCTCGTCGGACCGAAGTAGCCGGTGGTCTGATACCC
>JAOAAM010000538.1 GCA_026418875.1 Gemmataceae bacterium
ATGGCATACAGCGCATAGCGGAGGTAACGCCACCGATTCCGCACCGAGGGATCGGCCCCCCCCTTGAGCATCAACTCCTGGTGCTGAACATACTGCTCCATAGCCTCGTTCACGTCGGCGACGGACCGTCCCGAGGTATACACCATGCCCCGGATGTGATCGACGACTCGAGTTCCCTTCGGAAACTCGTAGGCGAACAGGTCATTTGACAAAGGGGGGTTGATGACAACGTCGCTATACTCGGTGCGCCAAATCGACGACTCTAAGAAGTTGATCCGTTCGGTCGTCTTGGCGACCCAAAAACCATTCCGCAGCTGGATCGGCTCGACACGCAGTTCTTGCCAGGCACGTTCCGGGGCTTTCACACTACTCCAGGCAACGTGGGTAATGAGACCACCCTTGGCCAGATCGTAATGGATCGAGAGGATGACATCCGGGGACGTGAGATCCTCCGCGATGCGGATCAACCAAGCATTTCCTTCCCGGCGTTGGATTTCCAGAAGCTGATTCGTTTGTTGTCGTTCGCTGATCAATTCGGATAACGGTTTTCCGAGCAAACTCCAGGAGGGAAACGAAGTGTTGGCGGGTGGGATGGAATCGGTGTCCGCCGGAACAAGCGTTCCAGGATCGCGATTCACCACAGCTTTGATCGCTGGCTTATTCGTCTTTGGCAGCTTAGTTCCAGGTAAGAACCAGAAAGCATGTTTCGCACTCTGGCCATCCGAGACATGCAGGTAGCAGGATGCTCCCGTATGGTCGAGACCGTGCGCCCAAGGACTGACCGACTCGACTTCAATCCGGTAGCGTCCGGTACGAAATTCCACCACCGCGCGCTCTCGACAGTAAGTGGGTCGTTCTTCGGGGAGCAAAGACTTGGGATCGTGCGGATCTGCGAGCTTGCGGTGGGTCTGCTTCGATACCCATGATGCGGCGTGCAATCGTTGCTCGTTGGCTTCAATGGTGGCCAAGGCGTCCGCCACGGGAATCGTCTCGGAGGCCGCGCTGGACGAGGAATTCACGGGTAGTAGTACAAGGAGCCAAATCAGCCGATCCAAGTGACGTCGAGGGAACATCGAAAAGCCCTCCGAGAGAATGATTGTGCGGCACGCGAGAGGCACCTTCGTCGAAGAGAACCGAATCGAGGCAATCATCAGCAATCATCAACGGCGGACCGTTCGATTCTGGCACCGACGCCGACTCTCAATTGGCAAGACTGTCCCTCGAATGAGCAAAGGGAGAAAATAGAACTGGGCGTCCTTGTGCCTATGATTGCGAATCCGCGGTTTTCATTTTAATCACCTTCTCCTGGAAGCAAACACCAAGTCGACTGGCCGCCCAGGACGGTAGCATTCCCCGGAAGAAGTTCGCAGCGGCAAGCATTTGTCAATCCGTATCTGCTAGCACACGCATAACGGCTCTCCACGCAGGGGATGCCCCAGGAGTGACAAGGTTCATCGTTCTCCATGGCACAATGCCGTCTTGGTCCACGTCGCAAACCGGGCCCCGTCACCCCGTCGCTCCCGCGAGTGCAGGCCTTGCCTGCTTCCCCCTGAGCACAAAGTCCCGTATCGGGGTCCGTCTGGCAAACGTGCCCAAACTGGCATTCACCGGGTTTGCACGGGCCGCGCATTTGATGGGCGGCTCGGATCGACTCGACCAAGTGCGTGGGGGCTGGCTTCCCGGGCAGCGGAGATCAAAGGGTGTCAACAGATAGCGGGAGAATTTGTTTTGTCGCTCACCATGGAAAGCACTAAGCGCTGCGACAACATCGCGGTGTTGAGGCGGGCAATCTCCGGGAATTGCCGATGATTGGCGAAATGAGCCACTCGTTTGTGGGGTGGTCGGACGGGCCAATAGCATCCCAATGGTTTTTTTGGCCCAGGCCCGGTCATCCGGTCGTGCGAAAATCGAATCAGGTTCCGGTCTGGAGCTGCCGGATGCGACGCTCAATTCGAGTGAGCACTTCCTGATCGCTTGGGTAGGGCGACTCAAAAGCGGGTCGCAAGGGGATGGGGACATCGTCCATGCGGTAGACGGTGCCCGGGGTGTTGATTCCGTAGGTAGCCGTGGTGAAAGCCACCGTGGCGTGGCGGACGGTGGGCGTTTCCTTGGGGTCCAATGCGATGTAGGGGATGCGGGCGAGGTGCTCCCGCGCGGGTTGGGAGAAGTTGGCCATCGGATCGGAGGCGACGATGAGGGCGGCGTCGGCTTCTCTTCGCGCGAGGGGGTCGGAGGTGGTGTACTCGCCGGGGTTGAACCGCGGATAGCCCCGGCTGAGATTGACGCCGAAGGGGTAGCCGGTCTGCCAGCTGACGACGTTGTCGGCCCCGGTCACGTTGCCGTGACCGCGCATCGGCTTGATGTAGAAACGGGTGTGGGCATTGAGGTCGCGGGCCAAGGCCAAGGCGGCTTCGACATTCAGATGTTTGCCGCGGGTCATGGATAAGCCCATGCCGAAGAAGAAGACGCCGAATCGGCAGGACTTCATCCGCTGAGCCAGGTCTTGCCAGGTGGCGAGCGGGACACCGGTCACTTCGCAATCGGCTTCGGTCAAGTCGACGCCTTTGACCAAGGCGCGAAGGATCCAGAGGGCCTCGAAGTCGGCACGAGGTCGGACTTGGATGAAGATGTCTGCCGCTGGGGCGCTCTTGCTGCGGCGTACGTCCACGATCACCACGGTGCGGTCTTTTCGCCCATTGGGAACGAACAGCCCTTTGGGCATCGTGGAGTAGCGGCTCCAATGCCGGGGGTGGCTCTCGGCGGGGTTGGAACCCCAGAAGATCACGAGGTCGGCGCGGTTCTTGACTTCCCCCAACGAGCAGGTCACCTCGCCGACACCTTGAAACGCCATCCCGGAGGGGCCGTGGCAAACCGAGGTCGTGGTGTCGATGCAGCCGCCGATGCGGTCGGCGATGGCGACGGCCACTCGTTGGGCCTCGCAGGTGGTGTCGGACAGGCCGTAGACGATGGGATAGCGGGCATGGACAAGAATCCGAGCGGCTTCGTCCACGGCTTCGTTGAGCGACACTGGGTTGCCGCGGATCGTCGCCACGGGTCGGTTCTCGACGTGGTGGTTCAAGAACCACGCTTTGCCCAAGACACAAGCGTTTTTTGCCTTGGTGATGCGGTGGCCCTCGACGGTCAGTTCCATGTCGTCGCAGACGCAGCCGCAGAACGTGCAGGTGGCATTGGAGACGACTTTCAATTCGGTTTTCAGTTCGGCGGTCATGGCTTCTCCAATTGCACGTCGATTCCCTTGCTCGTGGGCATTCCTGTCCCGTGGGTGTCGCCGGTCATCAGTCGGCTGGAGGCTTCGCCGTAGGGCAGGAATAAAACCCCCGGGGGCAACTCACCGGGCTTGGCCGACTGGCACTTCACTTCCGCGACCCCCTGTTCGCTGCGGAGGCGGATCCGGTCGCCGTCCTTCAGCCCCAAGCGGGCCATGTCGTCCGGACACACCAGCAAGGTGCTGATCTCATCGACGTACTCGCCCTCCAGCTTGCTGACATTCAGCGAAGTTCCTTGGCGGGCGGTCCGGCCGGGGATGAGGATGAATGTTTCCGCGGGCATGGCACAGGCATTTATACGACAAACGCGTGTCAGTCGTCGGCATGAAGCAGGGTTTCAAGATGAATCTGCACGCTTTCGGCTAGGGCACCCAGGTGATAGCCGCCCTCCAGGCAACTGACGACCCGGCCGCCGGCATGGACGTCGGCGATTTGCAGCACCAATTCGGTGAGGCGCTGGAAGTCCTCGGTTTCCAGGTTCAACGAGCCGATCGGGTCGTTCCGGTGGGCGTCGAAGCCGGCACTAATGAGGACCAATTCGGGCCGGGCACGGTCGGCACATTGCTCCAAGGCGAGGGTGAAGGCATCGAAGTAGCGGCGGCGCGGAGGGTTGAAGGGTAGGGGGACGTTGCGCGTCCAACCGAGTCCGGGGCCGGTGCCGGTCTCGTCTTCGTCGCCGGTGCCCGGGTAAAAGCCGTGCCCGAAACGATGGATGCTCAGGAACATGACCTGCGGGTCGGCGACTGTCTCTTATACACATCT
>JAOAAM010000663.1 GCA_026418875.1 Gemmataceae bacterium
GGATAACCGTAGACCCCCGTGGAAATGCACGGGAAGGCGACGCTCTTCAATCCCGCCTCCGCAGCAAGATGCAGCGACTCTCGGTAACACGACCGCAGCAATGCAGCCGCCTGCTCCGGCTCGAATTGGCGGTACACGGGACCAACCGTGTGAATCACAAACCGCGCCGGCAAGCGATATCCCTTGGTCATCTTCGCTTGTCCCGTCGGACAGCCGCCCAAACGACGGCATTCTTCGAGCAATTCCGGCCCCGCTGCCCGATGAATCGCGCCATCCACGCCCCCGCCGCCCAACAGTGTCTCGTTGGCAGCATTGACAATCGCGTCCACCGTCAAGCGTGTGATATCTCCCTGAACCAACTGCATCCGAGTGAAGATTGATTCGCCGCCCATCGTTGATCCAACCCACTGCAAACGAACACGTCGTCATTCGATCCACGAAGTACCACCTCTTACTTTATGAGCGTTCGCCCAGGCGAAACTTTGGACGAACCGCCGCAGTAGGCATTAGAGGAGTCGGCCAAAAAGTGGCATAGGGGTTTCGATGATTCAAAAGCATCGAGCATGCTGGCACACTTTGACAATCGCCCTCGCCGTGATCTGGTTGCAAGGTCCGCCGACGCTCGCCGAAGAAATCTGGCGCGATACGCAGTGGGCGAGAGTCGGCGGCGGGCAATTCCGCTGGCCCAAAGACGGAGCCTGCAAGGCCGTGTGCGTCATTTTGATCGGTTATGACTGTCCGATCTCGAACGCCTATTCCCCAGAAATCAATCGGCTTTGCCAGGAATTCAGCCCGCAAGGGGTGCAATTCCTTGCTCGTGTATGCTGACGCGGATCTCGACATGGAGTCGGCACAACGGCATGCCAAGGAGTACAAATACATTTGTCCGACGGTTCTCGATCCCGAAATGTCTCTGGCGCGATGGGTTGGGGCCACGATTAGGCCCGAGGCCGCTGTCCTGACACCCAAAGGTCAGCTTCTTTATCGCGGACGGATCAACGATCTATACGCAGAAGTCGGCAAGAAACGTCCTCGGCCGACGACACATGATTTGAAAGACGCCATCCAGGCAGTCATCGAGGGTAAAGAGATTCGCGTCCCACGGACCCGAGCTGTCGGCTGCGACATTCAGACCCCGGAAAACAAACCGTGAACGAGGCGAACAGTCGCGGAATTCGATTTCTTTGATGGAGAGAGGATATGATGAGCGCGACCAAAATATCGTATCTTCTGCCAATCTGTCTCTTAATTGTTTCACAGACTTCGTTGGGGGCCGAAGATCGGCCAACATTCACCCGCGACGTGGCTCCAATCCTATTTCATCATTGTTCATCCTGCCATCGGCCCAATGAAGTTGGACCATTCCCATTGCTCACATATGCCGACGCCCGGAAACGGGGTCGCCAGTTAGCTGACGTGACGTCCCGCCGGGTGATGCCGCCTTGGAAACCGGTCAAAGGTCACGGCGAATTCCAATTTGATCGCTCCCTCACCGACGAGCAAATCGCCGTTTTCCGAAAATGGCATGAAGCAGGGATGCCCGAGGGTGATCCCAATGACCTTCCGCCCTTACCAAAGTTCCCCGAAGGGTGGCACCTCGGCGAGCCGGATCTTATCCTTAAAGTCGCAGAGCCATTTCGCATCCCCGCCGAGGGCGATGATCTTTACGTCCACTTCGTGTTGCCTACCGGACTAACTGAAGACAAAGCCTTCCGCGCTGTGCAAATCCTGCCAAGTAACAAGAAAGTCGCACACCACGCCGTGCCGATTCTGGATGTCGCCAATGGCACCGCCTCGCGGTTGGCAGCCCAAAACGGTGGATACTACATCCGCTTCGGCGATCCCGGTTTTCTGCCCCGCGGCTTCCTCCCCGGTTACGCTCCCGGCATGTCCACTCATGAGCTTCCGGAAGATCAGCCCGGCATCCTCGAAAAAGGCTTGGATGTCGTATTACAAATGCATTATCATCCCACCGGCAAAGTCGAATATGACCAACCTCAAATCGGCATCTATTTCACCGATCGAAAACCCAAACGTAAGCCCAGCGTGATCCTGATGGCCAACAACGATATCGACATCCCCGCCGGCGAGAAACATTATCGACGCACCGACTCCTTCCGCTTGCCCGTCGATTATGAGTTCCGCTCCATTTTTGCCCATATGCACATGATTGGAAAGCAAGTTCGCGTTTGGGCAGAACTTCCCGATCGATCAACACGAAACCTATTATTGATCGACGATTGGGACTACCGCTGGCAAGACACGTATTTATATGCTCAGCCTTTCGTCCTGCCGCGCGGCACAGTGATCCATGCGGAATTTGTTTGGGACAATTCTGAGGATCACCCTCGGAATCCGAATACGCCGCCGAAGCGCGTTCGTTGGGGCGAAGGCAGCACCGACGAGATGTCCGGCATCATCATGGGCGGCATGCCGGTCCAACCGCGCGACGAGGGTCGGCATTGGCTCGCGGTGTTGGCTCACTTCCTGGAGATCGAGAGAAAGGCGCGCGCGGCGAAAAAGCTGTGGGAACCAGTGCGTCCGTGAACCCGAACCGAGGAGCATACCGTGTTTGCCGCCCGGGTCCGCATCCGGATTTGTAGGGCCCGCGTGACGAATTCGGCCGGCCACCGTCGGGGCGGCGACCAGTCGAATCCGCGGCATCAGCGACGGCGCTATCAGCCGGAGGGGCGTCTGCTAAGGGCCGAGTGGCAAACTTTCGGCGACTTCCACTTTCAACGAACGACGGCGGCATCGGCAAACCGCGAGAAGACCGCGACCAGCGCAAGCGACGCAGTTGGCAACGTCACGGAATGGCCTCGGATCGAATTGAACTAGGGGTCGCAAACGACTGGCGAGGAACTTTCTCGAAGCGGAGAGGGCGGGATTCGAACCCGCGGTATCCTTGCGGATACACCGGTTTTCGAGACCGGCCCAATCAACCACTCTGGCACCTCTCCGGCCCGGCGGCCGATTGGTCCCAATCATCCGCCGACGTAAACAGTTTACACTTTCGGACGAATCATGGAAAGCCACGGCGCGCAAGTCCGGCTCGTCTGGACGGATCGTTGGGCAGAGGTTATACCACGGCTCCCACTCGTGGATCGGATGGGAAAGAAGCGTCGGGAACAAGGAGGCAGGCCATGAGGAACTTCTTGGCATTTATCGGGGCGACCGTGGTCGTCTTTCTCGGCTTGGGTTGGTACTTGGGTTGGTATCAGGTGACTTCGCAAAGTGCGGGGCCGGGGCAATCTCGCCTGCAGGTGGACATCAACCGGGATAAGATCAGCCAAGACATCAAGCGGGGGGCCGAGGGCGTTCAAGAAGCTTTCGAGAAGGCCCGACAAACGAATGGCAACCCCCCGGCAGACCCGGCGAAGTCCGGTGCCAACCTCACCCCCCCGACCACCGAGCCGGAGCGCCCGAGAAGTCACCAGTCCGCCACGGCTCAGAACCGCGAACTGATCCGCACCATCCTGTTGGACGGTTGGCTCGCTCCCGAGCGGAAATGACGCTTCGCCGCCCCGCAGCCAACCACGGAACGTTCGTATCAGGAGGCATCGTCACCGCTGATTTTCTTCCGTTGCAGCAAGTGGTGATAGTGCTGGGCGAATCGGTGAGCCTCGTCACGCACACTCTGCAAGAGTCGCAGCGCCGACGCATGCCGACTGAGCCGAATCGGCTCACTCTCGCCCGGCCGATAAATTTCCTCTTCGCGTTTCGCCAGCGAGATCAACGTCGGAGGCTCCACCTCCAGCAACCGGAGGGCGTCCAAGGCCGCATTCAGTTGGCCCTTGCCCCCGTCGATGAGCAGGATGTCGGGGAAGACGCTTTCCTCATCGCGCAAGCGGCGGAAACGGCGAAAAACGACCTCCCGGATCGCTGCGAAATCATCCACCCCGGCTACCGACTTGATCTTGAAACGCCGATAACCCGGTTTGAACGGCGTGCCGTCGATGAACGTCACCAACGAGGCGACGGTATCGGACCCTTGAAAATGGGCGATGTCCACCCCTTCGATGACCCGGGGAACGGCCCGCAGCCCCAGAACCCGCTTCAGCCCGAGCAATCCCTTCCGCGGATTGATGTGGAAGACGTGCGGTTGGATGTCCGGGTCATTCGGACCGCGCATCTCCAGCTTCCGCAACGCCTCGATGTCATCGCGCAGTTGGGCCGCTTTCTCGAATTGGAGGGCGTTGGCCGCGTCGCGCATCTCCCGACGCATTCGGCGAATCAGCCGGTCCTTCTTCCCTTCCAGCACCAGGCAAAGGGCGTGAATCTGCTTGCGGTACTCCTCACGAGACACCCGGAAGTTGCACGGGGCCGTGCACTGACCGATATTGTGCAGCAGACACGGACGAAACCAGCGCCAACGCTCTTCGCTACTCTTGATGTCGAGCTGGCAGGTGCGGAATTGAAAAATTCGCTGTAAGACCTGAATCGCCTGCCGCAGCCCTCGGGCACTTGTGAAAGGACCATACAGACGGACCCCCCGGCGTCGCGGCTTCCGTGTAAATTCAACCCGGGGGAATTCCTCACGGATGCGGATTTGCAGGTAAGGGAAGGATTTGTCGTCCTTCAGTTCCTTGTTGAAGCGCGGCTGGGCATCTTTGACCAGCCGAGCCTCCATCAAGAGGGCATCGACCTCGCTCTCCGTCTCAATGTAATCGACATCGGCGATGTGCTTCACCAGTTCGGCGGTGCGATGGTCTTCGGCCGCGGCTTTCAGGAAGTAGGACGACGCTCGATTGCGGAGGTTTTTGGCCTTACCGATGTAAATAACGACACCCTGCGCGTCCTTCATCAGGTACACGCCCGGAGTCGTGGGGAAGTTCTTGACCTTCTCGGCCGGGGAGATTGGCTGGTCACGATCCATGTCGGTGGTCATTGTACCTCGTGACTCCTTTCCGCGGAAGAACCAGGGATTGCTATAATTCTGGCATGCCTTCACGTGGAGTCTCACTGCTCATCGTCACGTTTTGGCTCAGCACGCTCGGGTGGTTCGTCCACCGCGAGCTTTGGCCGGCCTTGTTCCCGAGTGAAGCACCGCCGTTCGTCATTGAGTTAGGCGACGAAGTGACGGCTCAATTCACCGGACCAACCGCCCGCCGTGACGTCCTCTGGGAGGTCAATCGAAACGGGGAGACGATCGGTTTGGCCGAGACTCGCTTGCGATACTTCCGCGAGGACAACACGTTTGAAATGGAATCCCATGTCAGGAATTTGAAGATCAAAGGGCTGGTTCAGATCGAAGTCCCCGAATTCATCAATGCCTATCGGGTGAACCGCCAAGGCGAACTTCGGGGTCTGCGGATGACCGGCGTGGTCAAGTTAAGCGTCTTCGGCATTTCGATGACCGGCACACTCGAATTCTTCGGTGACGTTCGGGAAGGGAAACTGTACCGTGAGGGGAAATTGGATCTACCTGGGTTTGGGGCGATCCGCCCGAAATTCGATGTCATCGACGCCCCGCGGGGTACCGTCCTGAACCCGATGCATCCCGTGCCGAAAGTCCGTGTTCGGCCGGGTTCTCGTTGGCGAATGCCCGTCATGGATCCGCTCTCGGACGCCGTCGAGCCGGTGCTACAGGCGATCATGGAACAAGTCCAACCGGGACAGGGGCAGAAGTTGGATCTGAAAAAGCTGCTGCCGCCCCGCAGTCCGTATCTGGATGCAGAGGTCCTCGACGAGCGTGTGGAGGTGAAGTACAACGGCGTGAATCACCGGTGCATTGTCATTGAGTTCCGTGGAGATGGCCGCACCGCCCGAACTTACGTCCGGGAGAGCGATGGGGCCGTGATGCGACAGGAAGCCTTCACTCAAGGCGAGCGGATCGCGCTTATCCGTTTATGATCCCACCGTCGGCAAACATGATCGAGTTGGAGCACGTCACCAAGCGTTACGGCACGAAGTTGGCTGTGGACGATTTGAGCTTGGCGATCAGTGCCGGCGAGCTGTTTGCTTGCCTCGGGCCGAACGGTGCCGGGAAGACCACCACCATCAAGATGCTCGTCGGGCTGCTCTTCCCAACTTCGGGAAGTGTTCGTGTCGGCGGCTTCGACATGCAGCGACAAGGGGACGAAGCTCGTCGCCTCATCAGTTACTTACCCGATGTGCCGTACCTGTATGAAAAACTCACCGGCCGGGAGTTTCTCTGGTTCATCGCGGAAATGTACGGCATGGATCGGTCGCATGCGGCCCGGAAGATCGACGAGGTGATCCAACAATTCGAACTGGATGATTTCGTCGATGACCTGACCGAGCGTTACTCGCATGGCATGAGGCAACGCACCGTCTTCGCCTCCGCCCTGCTGCACGAGCCTCGGGTGCTGATCGTTGACGAACCCACGGTTGGCTTGGATCCGGCCAGCGTTCGCAAACTGAAGAACATCCTGGTGGAACTGACTCGGCAGGGCGTCACCGTCTTCCTCTCGACGCATTCACTGGACATCGTGCAGGAGTTAGCCAGCCGCATCGGAATTATCCACCGCGGTCGGCTCATTGGTTGCGGCACTCTCGAGGCCCTTCGCAAACAGGCCGCCCACGACGGTTCCCTGGAAGATGTCTTTCTTAAGCTCACCGAGGAGGAGCCGTCGATCGGCTGACCTCGGCGTAGTTTCCGTCATGACGGACGAAAACCCACCCTTCGTTCGCCTTTTCGTCAGGGATGTTCCCGATGGATGCCTACCAAAGCCTCATCACCCATTGGCGCGAAACGTCGCTCTTGAGTTCCTGCGCGGCATTGCTGGGTTGGGACGAGCGGACGTACATGCCCCGTGCTGGCTCGGCTCACCGAGCCAAGCAAATGGCGCTTCTGGCCCGCATGACCCATGAACGCCTCACCGACCCGCGGATTGGCGATTGGTTATCGCAACTCGAAGGTGCGACCGATTCGGCGGAGCAGGCAGCCAATGTTCGAGAGATCGGGCGGACGCATCGCCGGGCCGTCCGAGTGCCCGCCCGCCTGGTCGAGGAATTGGCCCGAGTCACAACGCAAGCGCAGGAAGTCTGGGTCGAAGCCCGAGCCGCTGCCGATTTTCGGCGGTTCCTGCCGTGGCTCGATCGGATCGTGGCCCTGAAGCGCGAAGAGGCCGAGGCGCTAGGCAACACTGCCCACCCCTACGATGCGTTGTTGGAAGAGTACGAGCCAGGGAGCAGCAGCGATGCCATCGAGCGATTATTCCGAGCGCTGGCCCGTGAACTGGCACCGTTCGCGGCGAAACTCTTCGACGCACCAAGACAGCCCAACGAGTCGATTTTGCGACGGGAATTCCCCGTGGCAGACCAAGAGCGATTTGGCCGAGCCGTCGCGGAAGCCATGGGCTTCGACTTCCAGGCGGGCCGGCTCGACGTCACGACGCATCCATTCTGCTCCGGGATCGGTCCGGGCGATTGCCGACTCACGACCCGGTACGACCCGAACCATTTCAGCTCCGGCTTCTTCGGCATCTTGCACGAGTGCGGTCACGGTATCTACGAGCAGAACCTGCCGCGCGAGCATTTTGGCACCCCCCTCGGGACCGCTTGTTCGCTCGGAATCCACGAATCCCAATCGCGACTTTGGGAAAACTTCGTCGGCCGAAGCCCCGAGTTCTGGCAGCATTATTTCCCGAAAGCTCAAGACGCATTCCCCTCATTAAGAGACGTTCGGCTGGAAGATTTTGTGCTGGCCGTCAATCGTGTGGGTCGCACCTTCATTCGTGTGGAAGCGGATGAAGTGACGTACAACCTGCACATCGTCTTAAGGTTCGAGCTGGAGAAGAACCTGATTCAAGGCGACCTCTCGCCCGGCGATGTCCCAGACGCGTGGAACCAGCGTTTTCACGAGTTGCTGGGCGTTCGCCCCCCGAACGATCGCGAGGGCTGCCTGCAGGACATTCATTGGAGTTTCGGCGGCATCGGCTACTTCCCGACGTATGCCTTGGGGAACTTGTACGCGGCTCAGTTCATGGAGGCAGCCCGTCGCGACCTGGGCGAGGCGGAGTTGGCCGAGGATTTCCGCCAAGGCCGCTTCAACCGACTCCGCGAATGGCTGGTGAGCAGGATCCACCGCCAGGGGCAGCTGTATCGCGCCGAGGAGTTGTGTCGGCAAGTGACCGGGGCCGACCTCAATCATCAACCGTTCATGCGATATTTGCGGGGGAAATACTCTCGCTTGTACGGAGTTTTGCCAGACTGAGCGCGATGGAGGCAGCGAGGCGGGCATTGGCGAGGATCAATTCGCGATTGACCTCGACCGTTTTGCCGCTGGTGAAGTTCGCCAGTTTGGCCAGCAGGGCCGGGGTAACCCTTGGACCAAGTTCTTGCGTCTCGGCGTGGGCGGCCTGATAAGCGGCCTCGAACTCTTGGGCCGAGAGAGCAACTTCCTCGGCAACCGGCTGAGCGATCAAGACTCCCCGCCCCCCCCATGCCCAGTGCAATTGGAGGAAGCCGGCGACTTCGATCGCGGTGTCAAAACGGGTCTGAACCGGTAAACCGCTGGAATGAAGGAAGAACGCGGGAAAGGTCGAGGTGCCGAACCCCAACACCGGCACGCCCAAGGTCTCCAGCATTTCGAGTGTTTTTGGGATGTCCAACACGGATTTCGCACCAGCGCAAACGACAGCCACCGGCGTTCGGCTGAGTTCGAGCAAGTCGGAGGAGATGTCAAAGGAGTGCTCGGCCCCGCGATGAACTCCACCGATTCCGCCGGTCGCAAAAACGGGAATACCGGCTCGCGCGGCCAACAACATCGTGCCGGCCACCGTCGTTGCGGCCGTGAGTCTCTTCGCGATCGCCACGGCGATATCCCGCCGGGACGCCTTCTCGACGTGAGGATTCGAGGCGAATCGCTCGATCTCGGCCGACGTCAGACCCACGATCGGCTCGCCATCGAGGATCGCGATCGTCGCCGGCGTGACCCCGGCACGGCGGATGACCTCCTCCGCCTCAATCGCGGTCTGGTAATTCATGGGCCAGGGCAGGCCGTGACTGATGAGCGTCGACTCCAAGGCCACAACGGGAGATCCCTCCCGCAAGCTGGCGGCGACATCGGGTCGAATGGTCAACATGGCACCACACTCCAAGGCTGCCCACCCGAGCCACAATATAAACATCAAAACAATCGCTGTCACGAGGCTGGCTGCTTCCCACATGCACGAGAAGAGAGCGGCCGAGGGGCGTGCCGGATACCACCGGCGACAAATTGGGGGAGCCATCATGAACTCAACTTCAGAGTTCGATGAGACGCAACGCGCCTGGGCGACGTGGATCCTTTCCGCATTGTGCCTGCTCTGGTTCGTCCTGGCCGGGAGAATCGCCTTGGCCGGACGGTGGGACAATCTCCGCTGGTTTTTGTTGATGGGCGACCCCCATGCCCAAGACACGCTCGGAGCCCTCTCCGCCGCCGCCATCGAGGACGGTGAGTGGTGGCGATTGATCACCACGTTGTTCGTCCATCAAGACTTTTTTCACCTGCTCATCAACCTTTCGACGTTTTTCGGTTACGGCCGTCGGCTGGAGCGGTTGTGGGGCAGCTGGCGGT
>JAOAAM010000680.1 GCA_026418875.1 Gemmataceae bacterium
TCGTCGGCAGCGTCAGATGTGTATAAGAGACAGCATATGCATCCCGACTGTGTGCCCGGTGCACCAACTCCATCGTCTCCCCTAGCGTGCTGAAAATGATCGTGTGCTCGCCGACGTTGTCTCCCGCCCGGACGGCATGCATCCCGATCTCGTTCGCCGGTCGCTGCCCGACCAAGCCCTCTCGACCGTGTCGCAGCCGAGTCTGCCCTTGCACCTTCTGGATGATTTCGGCGAAGTGGAGTGCTGTGCCACTGGGGGAGTCTTTCTTGAAGCGATGATGCCGCTCCACGATCTCAACATCGTAGTCGCGCCCCTTCAGTAGCTCGGCCGCCACTTGGGTCAATTTGAACAGCACATTGACGACAAGGCTCATATTCGGGGCGAGCAACACAGCCGTCTCGTGCGCTGCCGACTCGATCTCCGCACGCTGATCCGGCGAGTGACCCGTCGTCGCAACCACAATCGGCAGCCGACGCATAACGCAATCACGGAGGATTTGCATCGTGCCTTCCGGTTGCGAGAAATCGACCACGACGTCCACCCGTGTGCTGAGCGGTAACTGCGAAGCCACCGTCACGCCGAGGTGGCTGCCGCCGGCGACCTCTCCGACATCCTTGCCCAACGCAGGGTGGTTCGGGGACTCCAAGGCGGCACACAAGACAAACTCGCTGTCTTCTCGGGCCAGTGCGATTAAGCGCTGTCCCATGCGGCCGCACGCACCGTTGATGGCAAGGTTTGTTCTCATCGAGCATATACCTCAATGGCTTGGATGATCTCGGCCAAGTCATTCCGAACTTGGACGGCCCGGTTGGCGAAATTGGCGCGGCGGACTCCACGCCGGCCCAAGACTTCGTCGAAGGTCTTCGGGTCCGAACTGTGATACGCTACCGTCGCATTCGCGTCTTTCAATTGGTGACCGGTGAGAACGCAGACAACTCGCTCTGCTGGGCCAATCACGCCCTCAAGTCGGAGACGGCGCAACCCAGCCACGGATGCCGCTGACGCCGGTTCACACCCCAACCCCCCCGCGCCGACTTTCGCCTTGGCGTCGACAATTTCCTGATCCGACACTTCTCGGGCTAATCCGCCGCAGACGGACAACGCTCGCAGTGCCTTGGGCAGGTTCACGGGTCGGTTGATTTCGATGGCACTGGCGATCGTAGCCGCACGAACGTTTTCACCGTCGAGCGAGCGGTAATAAGCGGCGACTTTCTCTTGATCCCAGCGACCGGATTCCCACGCGATACCATGCCGGTGCGTCAATTGAAAAAACGTGTTGGCTCCTGCCGCGTTGATGACGGCCAGCCGCGGCACCCGGGACACCAGCCCCAACTGTTGCAATTCCATGAACGCTTTTCCGAAGCTGCTAACATTTCCCAAGTTGCCCCCCGGCACGACGATCCAATCGGGCACCTCCCAGCGAAGAGCTTCGAGAATGCGGTACATGATCGTTTTTTGTCCTTCAAGGCGGAACGGGTTGACGCTGTTCACCAGGTAAATGCCCAGCTTCCCAGCCACCTCCTGGACTCGAGCCATCGCATCATCGAAATCGCCGGCGATTTGGATCGTGAGTGCGCCGTGATCCAGGGCTTGAGCCAATTTGCCATAAGCGATTTTTCCACTGCCGATGAAGATGATGGCCCGCATGGCACCGGTCGCCGAACAGTACACGGCCAACGAGGCGCTAGTGTTCCCGGTGCTCGCGCAGGCTGCTCGCTCTGTCTCTTA
>JAOAAM010000302.1 GCA_026418875.1 Gemmataceae bacterium
ACGAAGGTGCCGTCTACGTCACGGACGAGGGTCGATGCACTCTGGATTTTTGCCATGTGACGGACCACGCACGGGCCGGGGTCGAAGCGGTTCGGAATGGAGCGATGCTGCTGCGACGCTGCCGCGTCCACGGAGGGCACACTCAGGGCATCATCATCGCCGAGACCGCGCATGCTCGGATCCTGGATTGCGAGATTTCCGGTCACCAGCACACGAATATCGCCGTGTTACGGCAAGCTCGGGCCGTGTTGCGCCATTGCCGAATTTTCGGCAGCCGCAGTAATGGCGTCACGGTGCTGGACGGGGGGTCGGCGACCCTCGAGGATTGCGACATTCACGACAACCAGGCAGCGAACTTGGGAGTGGCACGAGAAGGCCAGGTGGATGTCGCTCGTTGCCAGATTCGGCGAGGCGCTGCCGAGGGTTTGGTGATCCGGGAGAGCGGGGAAGCCCGACTCGACTCCAGCGACATAGGAGAGAATCGGCGAGACGGGATCGACATCAGCCGGCATGGCTTGCTGATGCTGCGAGGCACTTCGATTCGAGACAACCACGGGCACGGAATCGAAATCAGCGGCGGCAGTCGCGTGCGGCTGGAAGCATGCCAATTCAACAACAACCAACGATCCAACATCCACGTTTCGGGCCGATCTCGAGTCAGTTGGGCAAGCGAAACGCTGCCGATGGGCATATACATCATGCCGGACTGCGACTGGCAGGTCGAGAGTGGGGCTGCCTGAGCCGAGATGTTAATCCCCGAGGGGCCGGGGTGGACCGGGTCGGACCAAGACGTTCCGGCTATCGCCTGAGCGAAGCAGTTGGACCAATGCGGAGACCCACGCGGTTTGTTGTCGAGCGGCTTCGGAGTTCTCAACGTCCGGCGGTGGATTTCCGAAGGCACGTCGGGTCAACGCTCCGCCATCGCCGACGAGGATCAGTCGGTCACGAGCACGAGTGACGGCACATCGCATCGTGCGTGGATCCCGGCCGAAATTCGGCCATTCCCGCCGAGGGCTGCGGACCAAGCTGACAATGACGATGTCGGCCTCACGTTGCCGAAATTCCTCGGCCCATGCGATCCGAATGGCTCCGGCAGCCGAACGCATCAACCCGACTTTCTCCACCATATCGCGGATGAGAATGGCTTGGGCGGCTTCGAGAGTCAGGATCGCCACCTCGGCGGGAAGTTGTGCCGGCGTCCGCGGCCAGTCATCCAACCAGTTCGTCAGCAAGCGAACGATGCCCTCCGCCTCGGCCGGATTCACGTAGCCGTGCTGTGGAAGTTTGGCTCGCTGATCCGCCGTGAGACGGCCCCACGCCGTCGGGTCTTCCAGGTGGATCTCCAGACCGGCACTTTGGCGGATGTCCGGCAGCCGCCAACGCGGCAAGGGGCATCCATGATCGCCCCGACGATGGAGCTGCGAAGTCTGCGGCAGAGCAGGTACCGGGATGAATTCGACGCACGGCCCGGCGACGATTGTGTCCGAGCGGCGGCATGGCGTCCATCGACCAAAACCCAAGGCCGCTGCCAAACTCATCACATCCGAACGGTCGCGATGGGGAGTCGTCAGCCGGACAAAACGACCCGGGTCGGTGACCCGTAGCGTCTCTTGGCACCAACTCTCCGCCGACGCTCGATCCCACCCGCGAGACTTGTGGAAGCGGAGAGCCGCAATCCGGGCCTCCCCCCCCGCCGTGAACTGCCAACCCATGTCGATGCCATCGGCCAGTCCATGCCATGCCGCGATGGGACCATCGTGGAACTGGACCCGATCGGCCACGCCCTCCGCAGACCAACTCGCCTTCGACGACGCGATCGGCAACTCCCCCAATTCCTGGTACAAGAACCTCGCAGCCTCCGGCAGCTCGGTTCCCTTGGGAAAGATGATTTCGATCAACTCCCGTCGTTCCGGTCCTTCCTCGGCAAAGCGCAACTCGATTTCGGGCCGATCCATCAGCGGTTCGACGAGCAGATTCGCGTAACATCGGGGGGGCACCCAGCGAATCCGAGCGCAAAGGCGATCACCGTCGTGCCGCCAGCCGAAAGTCTGGAATCGCTCCACCAAATGGTGCCACAGGCTCAGGCCCCTGCCCGGAGTCGTCGGTGGGCGATCCGCGGATCGCACCGATTTGCGGGTTGCCAAAGTGGAATCGCCGACCAGCACACAACGCTCTGCCTGCCGGGCCGCCCGACGCAATTCTCGGTCACTGAGCCATTCGGCCTCGTCCACGATGACCAAATCAAAGCGCCCTTGCTCGCTCCTCTTGAGAACACGCAACAAATCTCGCAGATGGGCAATCGGGGCCGCCACCAGTGGACAGCACGCGACCACCGCAGAAATCTCGGCAATCGACGGCTTCAATTCCGCATCGAGCCATCGCCGGATCGCGCTCCATTGTTCTAAAAGCACCTCCAGCGATTGTCGCATCGCGCTCCGCTGGGCCACGATCGACTCACGGCCTGCCGCCAAGTTGGGTCGGAACTCATCGGGTAGCTCTGCCAGCAACTCCTCCATCAAAGTCGAGAGCTTCGCTTCCTCGATCTCCAAGTCACCGCTTGCGGTCGAGCCTTCGCCGCCGTGGTCGTTGATCGCCGAAGAGTGGGTCGGACGACCATTCTCCACGGGCATCGTCGCCACCGGGTCGACAGTCGGAGGGTTCTCGACGACCGGTTGGCCTACCTCTCTCGGCGAGGCAGTCACGGCGGGGGGCATCGCGGGAGTCGCGACGGGAGTCGGCCGGGCGGTGGATCGTTCCATCTTCGGCGAGAACGGCCACCATTTTTCAAACCACCGGCGTTTTGGGATCTCGACGCACGGGCCGGGGGAGAGGGCAGCCGCCACCTCGGTTGCCGTCAAATTCGCATTGGGGAGTTCCTCGTCCCGGACCTTCGCAGGCGGTGTAATGGGTTCGATCTGTGACTGCGGCTTTGTTCCCACTGGGCTTAAAGGCGAGACCTCATCGGCGTGGGCGTAATCGGCGGAGGGCGGGACCGCGACGAGCAGTTTGTCCCGCTGGGCCAGCAAAGTCGCGCGGCAATCCCAGCGTTCGAGCAATTGTTCGACGATCTCGATTTCACGTCGCCGACGCCGGATTTGATCCTCCAGTCGATCAGCGCGGGCCTTCAGAGCTTGAGGTAACCAATCCGTCAGCGCGATTCGGTTCACACCCTCCGAAGTGTTTGGTCGGGCGTCCGACGAAGCTGCTCTTCGCCCACTGACCTCGAGGGCCAGCAGGTCAGGGAAAGCGACTAATCGATCGAGTACGGACTGGATTCCATTCGCACTGGCTGCGAGGAAGAGAACCCTTTTTTGCTGACGAAGCGATTGACGAATCACTTCGGCGATGACCCGTGACTTACCGGTGCCCGGGGCACCATCCAACACCAGGATGTCGGGAGTGTGGACAGCCCGCTCAACCGCTTCGCGTTGGTCGTCGTCCAAGGCGACATCGTCGAAGGAGAGCGATCCCGGGGCAAGGATGTCGGTTGCCACGACGCGATCCCACGGCATGATCGCATGTGGTTCATCAGCGTGAGGATCGTCATCTGGTTCGACCCTACCCGAATGATCGCCCAAGAACTGGGTCGTGAATTGGCACGAATCCGCGATGCGGGCAAACGATTGAGGATCGCTCCAGATGAGCCAAGAAGCAAACGATGGGCCGTCGCGGCCCGAGGGTGCCGCAGAGGAAGTCCGGCTACCCTTGCTCAACGAAGGGGTCGTCGCAGCAGCATTCCCCCGCCCCGGCCCGTGGTTCATCGAGGTTTCCCGGCTCGAACCTGCTGGAAATGCGTAAGGATTAACCGACCGACTATGGATCCCCCCGAGTCAGTAACGAGAAGCACGGGCGAAATTCGTCGGCTCATGGACGCATTCATCGGAACCATCGGCGACCCTCCTCGATCGCCGGCACGACACACGCCTCTATCGTCGGTTCGACCTGCGGCGGCGTTGAAAAGTTCCGGTTTCCCGTTCAGCTCCGAGGATTTATTCGACCCGCACAACCTCGAACTTCGGCTTACCCGACATGACACGCATGACCGGCAGAAGCGGAATCATCGAGCGCACATCCCGCCAGCTGTGGTCCGTGATCTTCACATGGCCCGGGCCGACCGACCCCAGCCCCAAGGTCGCATCCAAGCCCAGCCACTCGCCTTGAACCCAAACTTCAGTCCACATGTGATAGCCGAGCTTCGGACGTTGCCCATCAAGGTAGTAGACCAATCCAATCGCTGTTCGGGAAGGGATACCCTGGGCGCGGCACATGGCGGCGGTGAGCATGGCGAATTCGGTGCAGTCGCCACGCAAAGTCCGGGCCACGTGGTCGGCAGTGGCCATCGCCTCGGTGAAAGCGACAGCTTGCATGTTCTGCCGCACCCACCGCTCGATCGCCTGGGCCTTCCGCCAAGGATCGCCGATCGTTCCGACCGCCTGCCGCGACAATTCCCGAACCTTTTCATCCGCACTGTTGATGAAGAAGTTGCTATCCAGGAACTCCTGCGGCACGATCAAGTTCGAGGCTTTCGTTGGCGGTTCCCGGCGGGCGGTCACTTGAAGTTCCAGGCTGCGTCCCTCCGCCGCGAGGATCGCCTGTCGACCGTCATCCGTGGCAAACCCACGCTCCCTCAGTTCCGTGAGACGTTCGTCGGCCTCCCCCGATTCAAAATCTTTCGTGAAGGTGACTCGATAAACGACTTGTCGCCGGGAGTGAACGTTGGCGATCGACCGATCCAGGGGAACCGACTGTTGACCCAGGTCTTGCAAACGCCCGTTCGGTGCCAAGGCCGCTTCGCGAGTGGTGCGGCGGAGAGTCAGTTCCCCCAAGCCGGGAAGCTCGCTCTGGACCAGCACCAGTTGATATGCCTCGTCATACCACTGTGTCGATGCCGGGAGCTGAACATCACCGATCCGATCGGGTTTTGAGATCACTCGGAGCAATCGTCGGGAGCCGCCCTCGAGCGGCAAATCCTCGTAGCCTTTGACTTCCACTTGGATGCGAACGACGTTGTTGACGGTTGGCTCAAACAGCCGATAGGAGAATCGGTCGCCTGGTTTGGCTTTCTTTCTCGCAAGCAGGTCGTCCTCGCCGAGGTAGGTCAGCAAATCGTCGGGAAGGGTGATGCGGCGCTCGATCCGTTGCCCAGGAACTTGCGGACCTTCGATCGAGTCGTGGAGTACGCCGTCCTCGACTGTTCCATTCAGGCGAAGAAGTTGGTTGGTCCCCAAAGCCTGCGTCATGAACACGCCAAGGAGCTTTCCGTCGGGCGTCTCGTCATTCCCGGTCGAGGCCCGCAATTGGGCGACATCGCCAAACCGTTTGACGCTGAGGCGCAGTTCACGGGTGACGCGATAAACCGTCTGACCTGCTTTGTTGAATTCGTGGACCGTGGTGCGAAAATGTCCCGCTTTCTGCCCGTTCAAGAAAGCGGCATCCCAATGTTCCCGGACGAGCTTTCCGCTCGCATCTTGGGCGAGGGAAAGCGTCACCCCCAAAGCCCATGCCAGCGACAGCGACAGCAGATAACGCATGGACGGCACTCCAGACTCCACGCCACCGACTTCTTGGCCGACGGGGAGTAACAAGCCCCATGATACCATGCGACGTCGGCGGGCCAAGGCCGCTCGACCAGCGAGGGCCGGGCAGTTGGCAAGGGCGAGAAATGGCGGAACCTGCGGTATCTGGGTGATTGTTACAGCCGACACGGTTGGACGGACGCGAACTTGAGTCCTTGTCCGACGGGTAGAATGAGACGAGACAACCGGCGAGGCATCCAGTTGCGAACTATAGTTCAGACAAGACAGGAGGCTGCGGCGGGCCGACTCGGGGATTGGCTGCCGCTCGACAAAGGGATGGCCACATGCGGGGTGCCTTCGTGACATCATCGCGTTCCGCCGACTCGCATCTCCACACCGAGCGTTACGGGGATTTCCTGCTCACCGCCGCTGTCCGACCAGGGCCAGGGTTAGCCGTGGTGCCCGTCTCTTATACACATCTGACGCTGCCGACGAGCGA
>JAOAAM010000054.1 GCA_026418875.1 Gemmataceae bacterium
GTTCCATCAGCCCCGCCGTCGCATCCCAGCTGGTGAGGCCCCAAGGCAGCCGGTCGCCCGTGTCCCCCTCCGCCGGTCCGGGCACATGGAATTCGCCGCCGGGTATCCCGTCCAGCACCCCCCACGGTGGGCCGCCGGGTGCCTCCTCGACCACCTGCCGCATCGTCCGCACAATCCGCTCCGCCAGTTCGCTGGGGGGCATCGCTGCGGGGCCGACGAGTTCAGCCAATCGCATGACCGTCGCCTCCAGTCCGATCGGCACCAGGACGAACCGCGACCGCTCCAACAAGAATCCCGCCGCTAGTTCGGCAGCCCCAACAGCACGGAGCCGATGCAAGCGATGCCGGGCAGCACTCCGGGCCAGGCCTGCCAACGTCGCGAGTTTCTCGAGATAGGTTTCGATCCGAGTCGGGGCCAATTGTTCGACCAGGCGGAGAAGATGGCAACCGACGTAAAGCAACACCGACCGATGCCGACGAGACAAACCCGGGCCTAGCGAGATCGGTTCACTCGGACGATCGAAGACCCAAACCAGCGGCAAATCCGCGTCGACGAGGCGGCAAAGTCCGTCGGGACATGGTGCTGGGGGTAAGCCCGACCGCTCGGCCAAGGGAATGTGCCAATAGATTCGGAAGCGTGGCTGGCTGACCAACGCCTCGGCCAACGCCACGGCGGCCGCTCGACGCCGAACTTCATCCACGGGATCCACCCAGTCGGCGAACAATGGCCCGAGTCCCTCGTCCTGATTGCCCGCGTTTCCACGACTGGTGTTCAGATGGACGGAGACGACGAGGTCGCTTTGCGTCGCCGACTCGATCAAAACCTGGGCGATGGCGCGAGCATGGGCCGAGACGTCGCCGGGGCGTCGGGCCAGGTGATCGTCGACGTGGTCCAGGGTGACGGCACACGCGAGTTGGGCTGAGCGGCGCAAGCGCTCCGGCAAGCCGCCGTCGTCTCGATCAAGATCCAACGGAGCGCTCAAGGCGACATCGGCCAGCCGATGTTCCGAGTCCGGCTGGACATGCAGAAGCCCGCTGCGGAGTAACGAATCGACGTCTCGGGGCCAGCTTCCGGGGGGGAACGGGCTGGGAGGTTGGGACTCGGCGGCGTAGGCCAACGCCAAGGCGGGATGGCCGAACTCGCGCACCAGCTTGACCACTTGTTCGTGCAGTTCGGCCTCGTCGAGTGGGTCGGGATCCTCGAGAAGCCAATCGACGATGCGGTCCGCCAATTCCCGGGCCAAGAAAGCGTTGGGCTGGTGGATTCGCTCCGCGGCGAGAAATAGCCGCTGCGAGATCGGATCGGCGCGCAGGGGCCGCATTTGCCCGTCGACTCCGCGTATCCATCGACCCGCTTCCGGCGCCATGTCGAAACGCTCCACTGGCGCGGACATGATATGAAGCCCGGGGCTTGGCTCGGCGGGGTGGATGCAGGCGGCGGGGATTTTCTGTGAAGAGGTTGAGTGGTTTCGGTCACGGAAATTCATACAATGTGGGAGTAGGGTGGAACGGTATCGAGTCGTCGCAAGTCTATGCTCAGAGAGGATTTATTGTTCGAGGAATTTGGCATTGTCTGAAGAAATCCCCCCGCGGAACCCATCGGCGGAACCGACCGGCAATGGCGACCGTTACGAGCCGGTCAACATCACCGACGAGCTGCGCGACAGTTACTTGACGTATGCGATGAGCGTGATCGTCAGCCGCGCCTTGCCCGACGTCCGGGACGGGCTGAAGCCGTCGCAGCGTCGCATCCTGATGGCGATGCACGATCTGGGATTGAACCCCAACGCCGCCACCAGCAAATGCGCCGGCATCGTCGGCGAGACGATGAAGCGGTATCACCCGCATGGCGACAATTCGATCTACCCGACCCTGGTGCGGATGGCACAAGATTGGGCGATGCGTGCGCCCTTGATTCAACCGCAGGGGAATTTTGGCTCGATCGCGGGGTTGCCGCCCGCGGCGATGCGCTACACCGAGGCGCGGCTTAGCCCGGTCGCCGCCGAAATGCTCGCCGACATCGACCACGAAACCGTGGACTTCATCGACAACTACGACGGCAAATACCGCGAACCCTTGGTCTTGCCCGCCAAATTCCCCAACCTGCTCGTCAATGGCTCCGACGGCATCGCCGTGGGCATGGCCACGGAAATCCCCCCGCACAATCTCCGGGAAGTCTGCGACGCGCTGATTAAGCTGATCGACGAGCCGGAGACCAGCATCGCCGAGTTGATGCAGATCATCCCCGGCCCGGATTTCCCGACCGGCGGCGTCATCTTCGGCCGAGCGGGAATCATCGAGGGCTACCACACCGGCCGTGGCCGGGTCGTCTTGCGGGCACGGGCCGACATCGTCGAGGACGGCAGCCGCAGCCAGATCATCGTCCGCGAGGTTCCATTCCAGGAGACCCGCAATCGCATCCACGAGAAGAT
>JAOAAM010000120.1 GCA_026418875.1 Gemmataceae bacterium
GACGCGCCCAGTCCTTGTCGAGGCAGACGGCCAAGGTGGCCGGATCGGAGCCGGTGTATGGAATGCCGAGCGTCTCGCAGATCGCTGGGACTCGCGCCTCCCGAGACCGACTCACGCCCTGCCCTTCGGCAAAGTTGAAGACGAAGTCGGGTGGCTCGGCGAGGAGTCGGCGGACCATGGCCGGGCCGTTCCCCAATTCGACCGGCTCGTGGCCCAAGCGGCGTAGAACCCGGGCGACGGCGGCGACGGTGGCCGGATCGTCGAACTCCTCGAACAGGTCGTCGGGCGCCCCATCCGGGATCGGGGCGCCCTTCAAGTCGAACGTGATACCGATCTTCATGCCGAGGACGTCTCTTCGGCGATGAGAAGTGGGATCAACCGAGTCTCGCTGTCACGGGCGACTCGGGGCTTCGCCTTCCGCCGATTGGCGACGGGGACGGGCTTGGGGCGACGGGGTGCCGGTTTCTTCCGCGAGGCCCGCGCCTTTTTCGCGGCGGGTTCGGCACCACACACGTGGGGATGGGCCGCCTCCCGCGTGTGCCGCTGCCGTCGGGCCATCCGCTCGTTGTTCGCCGGGATCAACACCGATTCGGTACCCTGCAACAACGAACTGACGCCGCGAGTCTGCGTCGGTTGCACGGTGGCGGGTTTGTCTTCAGCCTGGTAGCGAACCAACATCCCCTCGTAATTCCGCAGCACCACGGCATCGTCGGAGGCGGAGACCAGATAATTTGGCATCAGCGGGATCTTGCCGCCTCCATGCGGGCTATCGACCACGTAAGTCGGGATGCCCAAGCCGCTCATGTGGCCGCGCAGCCCCTCGATGATCTCCAAGCCCTTCCAGATCGAGGTGCGGAAATGCCCTGCTCCGATCACCGGATCGCAATGGAAAAGGTAGTAGGGCCGAACCTTGATCCGTAAGAGTGCCCGGCACAACTCCCGCATCGTCTCCAGGCTGTCATTCACGCCTTTGAGCAGCACGATGTGGTTGTTCACCGGCATGCCCGCCCGCAACAGCGCCTTGCACACGCGCTCCGCCTCGGGAGTGATCTCCCGGGGGTGGTTGAAATGGGTCTGAATCCAGACTTTCTCGGCACGCGCGAGCAGGTCGATGAGTTCCGGATCGTACAAGCGTTGCGGTAAGGTGACCGGAACGCGAGTGCCGATGCGGATGACCTCCACGTGCGGGATGGCTGCAAGGCTGTGAACGAAGAAACGCAGCTTGTTCAGAGGCAGCGTCAACGGGTCGCCGCCCGAGACGATGACGTCTCTGATCTCCGGGTGCTGACGCACATAGTCGATCATGCGTTCGTCGTTGCGGTTGATGGCGTCCCATCCGCCGCGGACCATGGTTGCCCGCTTCCGGGTGCAGAAGCGGCAATACATGGTGCAGACGTGCGTCGTCACCAGCAAGGCACGATCGGGATAACGATGCGTCAGTCCGGGGACGGGTGAATCCTTGTCCTCTTCGAGTGGATCCTCCAATTCGAAGCCCGAGGGGTTTTCGGCCTCCCGAGGCGAAGTGACGGCTTGCAGCCGAATCGGATCGTTCGGATCCTCCGGATTGATGAGCGAGAAGTAGTACGGCGGGATCGCCAACTTGTACTCGCCCTCGAGTCTTCCCATGACTTCGAGTTCATCGGCGCTGAAAGGGAGCAGGTCGCGCAACTGGCGAACCGAACGAATCGCGTGTTGCGACTGCCAGTGCCAATCGTCCCACTTGCTATCGGGGACGTCCTGCCACAGGGGATGTCGACGTGAACGACTAGGGGGTTCGTCATCGTCAACGCCGAGGAGCGGGCCGGGGGCTGGGGATGCTGGGATGATGCCGGTCCGCTGGTCGGATTCGCTCATAAACTCCAAGGCCTCCGAGAACAAGGGATACCGCCCCGCGATCGATGGCACCTGCTGTCTGCGACGCTGACCTCTTGCTCAACACTCGCACGACGCGCCATCGATTCGCCCGATGTAATCAGGTATCCTAACTTCACTATTCCAAATTACAAGTTCGTAATCCCCCAAAATGGCGCAATTCAAAAAAATTTTTTCTCGCGCCGATCACGACTGTCTTCACCGCGATTAGATCGATGTCCCAACAAGGCCCGTCGAAGCCCTCACAGTGGACGTCAAACCAGGGCAACTCGCGGCGAGATGGATTCGACATGGTGTTTGCCCGGATGCCATCCCGCTTGCTACACTCTCTGCCATGGCGAACGCACAACTAACGCCTCGGTTGCTTCGAGTGCTCGGCGTGTGGACGGCCACGGCCATCGTCGTGGGCACGGTCATCGGTTCGGGTGTGTTCAAGAAGCCCAACGCGGTGGCGCGGGAAGTCGATCGCTTCAGCCTGATCCTGCTGGCTTGGGTCCTGGTCGGCATGTTGGCGATGTTCGGCGCTTTGGCTTATGCCGCGGTCGCCACGCTCTTCCCTCGTGCGGGCGGCAACTACGTCTTCTTGCGGGAGGCGTATGGCCGATTGGCCGGTTTCCTCTGGGGCTGGGTGGATTTCGGCATCATCCGCAGCGGCTCCATCGCCGCCTTGGCTTCGGTCTTCAGCGAATCCGTCCACGACGTGCTCCGCCAACTTCGTGATCTCCCGCCTCATGCTCGTGTCTTCTCGTTCTGGACTCAGCAAGCACTCACCGTGGTCGTCATCCTGGCGCTCTCGGCAGTGAATGTCCGAGGCGTGCGCTGGGGCGGGCTGTTACAGTTGATTGTCACCACGGTCAAGGCGGGTTCGCTTCTGGCCATCATCTTACTGCCGTTCGCTGTCCTGGCTTGGGTTGGTGAACCCGAACACCCACCAAGGCTCGGGAATCTCTCCCCCTCTTGGCCTGTCTCTTATACACATCT
>JAOAAM010000146.1 GCA_026418875.1 Gemmataceae bacterium
CCTTCAGGCCGCTACGGATTTCCGCCACTTTGTCATTCGTCAAGCCAATCTCGACTTCTCGCTCGACCGGTTGGCCGTCGGGACCTTTGACAAACACGGTTCGTTTCGCGCCCATCTCGGGACCGCCGACAATCGCTTGTACGGGGACGGTCGGCACGGGCTTGTCGGTCGCATCGACGTGGATAGTCACCTCCGCCGACATGCCCGGTTTCAGGCCCGGAACGGTTTCGTCGATCGAGACGATGGTTTGGTACATCTTGACGTCGCCGGCGGAGCGCCAGTCCAGCTGGATGGCGATGGTGGCCACCGACTTGACGCTGCCTTTCAGGATGCGATCACGCAGGGCATCGACCCGCACGCCGACTTTCATCCCCGGCCGGACTCGCGACACCATCGCTTCGTGAACGCGGGTGTTGACCAGCATGCTGGACAAGTCGGGGATGCGGATGAGTTTCTGACCTTCGCGGACCGGCTCGCCTTGAGCGATGACGGACGACTGGGCACCGAAGCCGCCACGCGAGCGCTCATCGACGAAGTAAACGACCATGCCGTCCTTCGGAGCGTACATGGTGCAGTACTGGAGCTGCTCTTCGATGTCTTTCAGCTTGGCCTCTTCTTGCTCCAGCGTCTTTTTCGCGGTCTCCAGTTCGCTACGGGCCGTGGCCTCCTTCGCTTGTCGCTGGATGCGGACGCGCTTGAGGGCCTCTTCGGCCAGTTTGACTTTGCTTTCCAGATCGACGACGTTCCGCCGGTACTGGAACTCCTTCAAGACGGTCAGTTCATCCTTCAACTTGCGGACGGCGAGTTCGGCACTTTTGAGCTTGGCCTCGTCCGCCTCGACTTCGTTGATGGTTTTGAACTTCTTCTCGAACATGCGGCGGGTCCAGGCAGCGCGCTCGCGCCACATCTCGACGTTCGACTCCGCCTCTTTGAGGTCGCCGAGGATCTTGTTCAAATCGCGGAGGTATTCGCCGCCCTTGCCGTCCTTGTCGAAAATGTATTTTTCGAGATCGAGCTTAGCGACATCGAGCTTGGCTTGGGCATCGAGTTCGTCGCTGTCGTTCTGGCTGATGACGGTTTGCAGGTCGCCTTCGGCTTTAATGACGGCGGCCCGGGCCTTTTCGACGGCGATCTGCTGTGTGAGCTTCTGATCCTCCAAGCCGGAGCGATCCAACTCAATGACCTTGTCGCCCTTCTTGACCTGAGTGCCGTCTTCGATCACCCAGCGAATGGTGGTGGCGGCGGTGCTGCCACGACCGCTGGCCTTCACCATGCAGATGATGTCGTCGTTGCGGGCGGCTTCGAGGGTTCCACGTTCGACGACGGTGACCTCCAGCGGTTCCTCCTTGACCGTGTGGTAGATGAGATCTTCACGCTCTTTGCCGAGGAGCAAATCGCTGCCGAAGTAGTAAAACGCTCCGCCGCCAAGGGCGATCACCGCCAAACCGAGTAAAACGACCCAGCGGATCTTACCGGGGCGTTGACTCGGGGATGACAGGCGGAGGTAACCGATCGGGTGAAGCCGACGGATCGCTCGGCATCGAGGCATCGTCGGATCGTGGGGCGGCGTTTGGTTCACATTCGTAGGCATGGTCATCGATCCAGACTCCACGGGCATCCAGCGGCATCAACTCCAGGTTCAGGAACAAGCGCATGCGCAGGGTCAGGTAGTTGATCCATATTTGATACATCTGAATCTGCGCACGATTCAAACTCGCTTGGGCGCTTTGTATTTGTTGCGTCAAGGCGGCGGCCGTTCCAGCTTGACCGCTGCCCGCGCCAGGGGGGCCCGGCGTTCCCGTTGGGGTCGCCGGCTGTCGGAAGGCTTCGAGGGCCTGCTCCACATTATTGTAGGCAAGGGCCACCTGCTGCTGTTGAATCTTATAAGTTTCGGCCAGCACTCGCAATTGCCGCAAGTCCTGCCGGATCGAGTTTACAATCGAATCCTCCTGCAACTGCAACGCCCGACGCTCGCGCTGGAAGTTGATCAAGGCGGTGCGATAACTGTTTCGCTCGGCTCGGCGGACCAAGGGCAATTGGCCGTTGATCGTCAGCCGTTGGGTCGTCCGTGACGAATCAAAGTTCAACGGTTGGGCGGGGAAAGCCGGGGTGGCACTGTCCAAAGAGTAACCGATGTCCAACACGCCGAACAGGGCATTTGCCCGGACGGCGATTTGACGCCAACGGTCAACCAATTCCGCTCGTGCATTCATCAAATCCAGACGGTTCAGCAATGCCTGTGGTGAAGCGTTCGCGTAGGCCGTCTCGAGCGGAGCGTTGAACAAATCCGCCCCGTCGACACAGATGCGTGGCAAATCCGGCCACTGCCGTTGAACCGTCGCAAACCGCTCGTTCCGTGCCTCGATGAACAACAGCTCGAAACTGTCGGCCACCACGTTGTACAGCGTGTTCTGCCGCACCGAGGCCGCTTGCGGGTCTTCCACCTGCTTCCAAGGTTGCTTCTCGTATTCCCGCAGCGCCTTCTCGAAAGTTCCCACCCGTGTCTCGGACTCGACCAAGGCCAGGCGGCGGCTGACGTCGGCCATCCGAGCGTCGTCACCCTCGGCCTGGCTCCGCTCGTCGAGCAGCTGACGACGCTGGCGACGCATGTCGTTCAAGCGGGCCTCGAGTTGCTCATCCGTGAGCTTCTCCCATAAACCCCACAGGCGTTGGATGCGCTCACGGAAAGTTGTGCCCTGCACTAAGTCCGCTTCAAGTGCGAGTTTGCGGAAACGCTCGCGCAACTTCGGGGCATCTTCCGGTGAACGATAACGGCGCGGTGCCTTGGGGTCCGGGTCGGCGTCGCGCAAATCCTCGGCAAGTTCCTGATACTCATCGATGGGTTGCTGAATCCGAAGGAACTGCTCCCGCAATGGCTGGATTGGCGTGAGATCCAACTCAATCTGCGTGTTGGGTGGCATACCCAACTGCACCTTAAACGAGTCCAGCGAATTGCGCAATTGCAGCTCATCTTGCAACACCGTCGCCTGGCCTTGCAACAAGCTCTGCCGCAGCGTGTCCACTTGCAGTTGGGACAGTTCGCCGCCCTCTGCCAAGGCCTCGAACAAGCGGACATATTGCGTCAGCCGGCGGACGTTCTCGCGGTCGATTTCAAGGTTGGCGACCAACCGGACGGTCGGGAGGTAGCCTGTGGTCGGTCCGAACGCGGTTGCCAGAGCACCCAAGGCCGGATCGAGCAGGGCCGCGCCCGCACCGCCTCCGCCACCACCGGCCGCAATCTGGACGAAAAATTGCTTGCGGAAGCGTGCGTAGGTTCGGATTTGGTACAAGAGGTTTCGCTCCGCTTGCGTCAGCGGTTCCAAGGTGACCGCGCGACCACCACCGCGGAGGAGGGGTTGAGCGAGGTTCAGGGTCAGATTGCTGATGCTGACGGTGGGCGTGCCGTTCGTCAGATCGAAGACGAAGCGGTTGGCCAATTGAGCCAGGAGCGAGGCGCCGGTGGGGAAGAGTTTATCGACGCCTTGGGAGGCGCTCCCCGTCCAGCGTTGTCCTGGAGCGGCCGTCGCCGAGCCGCCATTCTGGAAAGACGCATTCCCGAGAGCGAAGAGTTGGGCCGCGAACGAAAATCGCTGCAAGGTTACGGGCAGGGCCGTCAGGTACAGATTCTCGCGCTGGTCTTGGAAGTCGCGGCTGTTGATCAGCCCCAGTTCGCAGCATTGTTCGAGGTTGATCAGATAAGGGTCTGTCTCTTATACACA
>JAOAAM010000197.1 GCA_026418875.1 Gemmataceae bacterium
ATGCCCGGGTACGGGTGGCCCGGTTGGCCCATGCCGCCCGGCGGCATACCCAGTTCGACGATCAAACTGGGGGGGAGGGTTTTATAGGCCGACTCGTAGTTGTGCGCGGCCAGACCGAGTTGCTTCAAATTGTTCGAGCACTTGATGCGAGCCGCTGCATCACGAACTTTCTGTACAGCGGGTAGCAATAGCCCGATGAGTACCGCAATAATCGCAATCACAACCAGCAATTCGATGAGCGTGAATGCCCATCTCGTACCCCGCGGTTTCACGATAAACCTCCTCAGGAATGAACAAAACTCACGAACCGGGAATGACGCTGCACTAGGGGACAACGATCCACCAATGGCTCGTTCGAAATCGTTCCGCTGCCGATGTTCTCACCTTGGTCGCCCTGACTTCAAGGCGCTTCATCAAGGATTCAACAGACATTCACGGCGGCTTGAAACAGAGATTCGACTGGGGGAGTCTCTGCGAGATGAGATCGTTATCAGCGACAGCGCGACCCCACTGCATCAAACCGCTGCTTCCATCAGTTTGAAGCATTGATCGGTGGACTGCAAGCAAAATCCGTATTTCCAGTGGGATCGCGCTGAAAGATGTGAGCGGCCATTGACACACGGTCGATGACCGCGATCATCGTGCTTCCTCGAAGGTCGAGGAGAGATCGTTGAGGATGAATCAGCCGGCCCGGCGACGGGCGATGGCTCGCTGGACCGCGGTGCCCAAATCGGCTGGGGTCTCGGCGACCTCGATGTTGGCCGCTTTGAGGGCGGCGATTTTGTCGGCTGCGCCCCCGCTGCCGCCGCTGATGATGGCTCCTGCGTGTCCCATCCGCCGGCCGGGTGGCGCGGTTTGGCCTGCAATGAACGCTGCGACGGGTTTGCTGACATACTCCTTGATGAATTGGGCGGCTTGCTCCTCCGCTGTCCCGCCGATTTCGCCGATCATCAGGATCGCTTCGGTGTCGGGGTCGTCCTGGAACAGCCGCAGAAGCTCGATTTGGGTTGTGCCGATGATGGGATCGCCGCCGATCCCGATGCATGTGGATTGACCCATGCCAAGGTTCGTGAGTTGCCACACGGCTTCGTAAGTCAAGGTGCCGCTGCGTGAGATGCCCCCGACGCGCCCGGGCTTGTGGATGGAACCTGGCATGATACCGATCTTGCACTCCCCCGGCGTAATGATGCCCGGGCAGTTGGGACCGATCAATCGCGCTTGCGGTTTTTCACGGAGGAAGCGCATCACCCGAGCCATATCCAACACCGGGATTCCTTCCGTGATGCAGACGATCAAGCGAATTCCCGCGTCGGCCGCTTCCATGATGGCGTCGGCAGCGCCCGCCGGCGGAACAAAGATCATCGACGCATCGGCCCCGGTCTGCTTCACCGCCTCGAAGACGGTGTTGAACACCGGAAGCTCGCGGCCTGACTCCTTACCCTTCCAAATCGTCCCGCCTTTTCGCGGCGTCACCCCGCCGACGAATTGCGAACCGTACAGCAGGCATTGGTCCGTGTGAAAGCTGCCAGCCGAGCCGGTGATCCCCTGGCAGATGACCCGTGTTTGCTTGTTGACCAGAACGCTCATAGCTACCTTTCATCGTGGACAAAAGTCAATCCAGACTGTCATCGCCCGATCAGTTTCCAGGGGCCTTGGCCGCTGCCACTTGGAAGCCGTTAATCTTCCAATTTTGCCCGTCTTTCACGAGGTTCGCCTCGAATTCGGCGGCATCCTGCCCCAGGAAACGGCCACGCACCGTCACCTGCATCGGCGTGCCGACAACCGAGTCGATGCCGAATGCGCTCCGCTGCGCTCGCAAGTTGTTCAGCCAATTCCTCACGTCCCGCTTGGCGTATTTCAGGCCAGGATCGGCAACTGAGGGAGACGGCAGCGATGCTTTGAAATCCTCCGTCATCAGCGACATAGTGAGCCGGTAATCAGGTTCCGATCCGAGGACGAGGAACAGGAAATCGATCAGGGTTTCGGCAGCCCAAGCCGACTCGGGGTCGGCAGCTTCGGGAGGGCTGGCCGGGTCGGGGATTGCCGCTGCGAAGAACCACGCCACCCGCCAGTTTCCATCCTCGTTGATGAGTCGCAAGGTGAAGGGCCGTGTCGGGCCGTCTCCGCCGAGCGTGCCGCGGACCCAAAGTCCCTGACCGTCGCTCGCTCGCCGACGCCGCCCCAACTGAAATCCCTGCGAGTTCCCACGGCAATGGCCGAGGAACTCAGCGGTATCACCGTTGGAAAAACCCAGCTTCCGCTCTTCCTCGAACGTCAACGGCCCGCTGACTCGTTTGCGGAAGTCAATCGCTGTTCGCTCCACCGCCGCCCGGATGTCGCCCGAAACCAAGGTCTGGAGGAAGCTCCGCGCCGCAGTTTCCATGGCGTCCGGCACTGGGTCGCTCTTCTTGGCGTCGCCTTTCGGTTGAACCGCTAATTCGGTGGATGTCTTGGCGGTCGCGACCGGTTTGGAAACAGTTCCCGACGTGGGAGGGGCACCGCGCTGACAGCCGATCATCCCAATCAACGGGAAGAACGCTGCGATCGTCCAGGCAGGCCGCTTCATGAACCGATCTCCGTTGTCGATCGTCGGACGACCAAGTCTCCCGATGAATTCATCTCGCCTCGTGTCAGCGGTTCTTGTGATGGCGGTTCGTTGACCGACGGCCCATCGGCAACAATTTGCCGGCGGATCATCTCGCTGCTGCGACGACTTGCTTGGCCGCGTCGGTTAAATCGGTCGCCGTCCGCAGCGTCGGCAGTTCGTTCTTGGCCGCGGCGAGGATCTCTCGGGCGCGAGCGGAATTCGTGCCTTCCAACCGCACCACCACGGGCACCTTGAAGCCGACCTCCCGGCCCGCTTGCACCAATGCCTCCGCGATCAGATCGCACTTGGCGATGCCGCCGAAAATGTTGACCAAGATCCCCTTGACGTTTGGATCGTCGAGGATGATGCGGAAAGCCTCGATCGCCCCCTCCGCCGTGACGCCGCCGCCGACATCGAGGAAATTGGCCGGTTCGCCGCCGTGGTATTTAATGATGTCCATCGTCGCCATGGCCAAACCGGCTCCGTTGACCAGGCAACCGATGTTCCCCGTCAACTTGATAAAGTTCAGATGCGCATTGCCGGCGCGAACTTCCGTCGGATCTTCCTCGGCGATGTCGCGCAACGCCTGGATCTCCTTGTGGCGGAACAGGCCATTGTCGTCGAAGTCGATTTTGGCATCCAAGACAACGACTTGTCCTTTCTTGGTCACCGCCAAGGGGTTGATTTCGACGATGGAGGCGTCTTTGTCGAAATAGACTTTGCTGACTGCCATCAGGATGGCGATGACCTGTGGCACCTGTTCGTTGCTGAAGCCCAGCTCGAACGCCATCCGTTGCGCCTGAAAGGGTCGCAGGCCGGTGTCTGGATTCACCGCCACTTTGAGAATCTTCTCCGGATGCCGAGCGGCGACTTCTTCGATCTCTGTCTCTTATACACATCTCCGAGCCCACGAGCCCAGAGAGGA
>JAOAAM010000202.1 GCA_026418875.1 Gemmataceae bacterium
CGATGAGCGAGCATCGCCCCGTGATGCAGGCGAATCCGCCATAGTGTATCAATTTTGTACACTTTGAACACCTTCCGACGCCGAAGATAACGGTTGTATCGACCGAATGGATCCGCCGTCTTGCATCGGTTGTGCGGGTTAAATGTGCAGAGGTCGAGGAAATTGTGCCGATAAGTCTCAACGACGCGCTCCGATTGGCTGGTGCTAAGGAGTGCTGCGCTTGGAAGCTGGGGGATACCGGCAAAACAGCGAGGCTTGGCAATGAAGGATGCCGCCGCTCGTGCGATCGCATGGCTGACGCTGGGATTGCTGGGCCTGGCCGCGACGGGCTGCCGAACGCTGCCTGCCCCGATGCCGACGCTTCCGGTCCCCGCCGACGCCCCGCGGGAGCTGGCGAAGCAAACGTTGCCATCCTACCGCATCGAGCCGCCGGACATCCTACTGATCGATGCCGTGTATCTACCGATCCCGGAAGGTCAGACCACGCCGGACCGAACGCAGCCGCCGCGGCAGCTGTATCCGCAACTGGTCACGGGGCAGTTCCTGGTGAAGCCGGATGGGACCGTCGAACTTGGGGTGTACGGCTCCGTGCAGGTCGCGGGCCAGACCATCGAAGAAGCGCGGGAGTCGATCCAGGGCTTTTTGTGTTTGAAGACGGGGTTGAAGCCGGCCTCGGTCGCGGTGGCCGTCGACGTTTTTCAGATGAACAGCAAGTTCTACTACGTCATCACCGACGGGGCTGGGTTCGGCGAGGGGGTGTACCGCTTCCCGATCGTGGGCAGCGAGACGGTGTTGGATGCGGTGAGCAACATCCAAGGCTTGCACCCGGTGGCCTCGCGTCGGCACATTTGGGTGGCGCGGCGTGGTCCGGGCGGACAGGACTGCACCGAGCAGATCCTCCCGGTCGATTGGGTGGGGATCACCCAGTACGGCGACATTCGGACGAATCACCAGATTTTGCCGGGCGATCGAGTGTACATCATGGCTCAACCGATCATCCGCACGAATAATTTCCTCCAGAAGTTCCTCGCCCCGGTGCAACAATTGTGGGGCAACACGCTGTTGGGCAGCGAGACAGTGAACTCGATCCGCGGCATCCGCTGAACAATGGGTCGGCGTGATGGGCGAAACCGTCGGCCGGCGCGATCTTGGGAAGTGCAGGCCAACGTGGGCCGGAGGACGTGCAGGGGACTCAGCCATGCGACACATCATGGGCGGCGGCATCATGCTGATCCTGGCATTGCCCGCCTGGGGCCAATACATGCCGGGCGGACCATGGGGCTGGGGTGGCGGCGGCGGGGGCTTCGCGGGGATTCCCGGGTTGTACGGCGGCGGACTAAGCCCCTTCTTGAACATGCGTGGTCGGAATCAGAGCCGCGCCGTGAATTACTTCAACTTTGCCCGACCGTGGACCGGCGGGACGTTCGGAAATGCGTTCGTGGCTCCGTATGCTCCGATCCAGGCAGACCCCGGAGCAGCGGGAACGGGGCGATTCTTCCCGAATCAAGCACCATTTTGGGATGTGGACAGCGTGGAATCGCAACGCGCTTTGCCGGACGGCAAGCCGGATGACCTGGGGTTGATCCCGACGCAAATGCCGCCGGCGGGACGGGGGGGCGGATTTTCGAACACGATGGGTTATTTCGGAGTGGGCAGCACGATGGGGGCGGGAAATCGGCCGGCGGCCACCTTGGGCCGACCGCGGCCACGATGAGTTTCTGAAGCGGAAGATGGAAGGGCACGGATGCCAGGGGATACGGACGTGAGGACGACACACCTGTTCCGCCGAACTCGCCGTTGGGCCTTCATCGGGTTGCTAAACCTCCTGCCGCTCCCGGCTTGGGCGCAGTCGGCAGCGTGGCCCGAATTTCCCCAACCCGACCCACTGCCGGTATCGACGACGATTCCGCAGCGGCCTCCCCATTTGCCCGCGCGTCCGACGTCGGTCGTTGATCCTCGCCAGATGCCCGAGACGATTGGCTCGGCAGCAAGGTCCTCGCATCGCTTGGGTCCCAACCTGACCATGATCCCCGCAGTGCCAGCGGTTCGGCCACCATCCCAACTGCCGACCGCCAATGCAACCCCTGTGTCGCAAGCGGGATCGCCGACCAGCGCATCGCCGCCCCAAGCGTCGGCCACAAAGCCGGGAGAAACCTCGGGGCTGATGCCGGAACGAGCACCCAAAGATTTTGGACAAGGGTGGAGACAAGTGGTGACCCACGGTCCC
>JAOAAM010000280.1 GCA_026418875.1 Gemmataceae bacterium
CTGCAACGTCACCACCGACCCGGGGGCGACCTTCTGCTGCACTTGCTCGATCAAGCGAATCAACGGCTCAAACCGCGTCTGCAAATCCATGAATGGCGGGGACACGTAGACGTTGACCGGCTCCGGGGGGGCCTGCCAACGCTCGACCCAGCGATACACGTCGCTTCGGACGATGGTTGACCGAGAATCCATCTGGAATCGCTGGCGGTACTCCTGGAGGTGGCTGATCTGCTGCGGATCGCGCTCCAGAAAAGTGCAATGCGTCGCCTGCCGACTCAAGGCTTCGAAACCCAAAGCCCCCGTTCCGGCGAACAAGTCGAAAAACGGGCGTTGCGGGATCGCATTTCCCAAGATGCTGAAAAATGCCTCGCGGACCATTTGGGGTGTCGGCCGTAACTCCGCCGTCACCACGCATTCCATCTTCCGCCCACGCAACTCGCCGGCGACGATGCGCACTGCCGTTCGTTGTCTCGGGAATCGCTTCATCGATGCGGCTCTCACCAGACGGGAAGGCCCGATGCCCCACCATTCCATTGTAGCGGGCCCGGAACCGCGACGCCTGGAGAAGCCTCACGACGGACCCCGGGTCACTCGCGTGGAGTCGACGGCGACGCCGGAGCCTCCGACGGACCTTTCGTGTCCTTGGTTGCAGCCGTCGTGTGTCCCCCGAGCAGGACGAATAGGCGGAGCTGCGCTTTGTCAAACTCTCGCATCTGATCGATGTAGTTCAGCTGAGCCAAGGCCACGGCCTTGTGAGCCTGCAACACGGTGTAGTCATTCACATTCGCCGTCGAAAACTGCGAGAGTTTGATCGTGTTGTCGAGTGCTTCCCTCCCCAGACGGATAAGCTCCTCGGCCGAGTCAAATTGAGAGGAGGCCGCCTCGATCGTGCTTCGGGCTTCTTGCACCCCCAAGGTCAACTTCGCCTTCAACTCTTCATAAGTGAGTTGCACTTGTTGGAGGTTGGCCAAGGCACTCCGTTTTCGATTTTTGGCCGTCAAGGCTTCGGTGATGTTCCACCGGGCTTGCAGGGCCATGTCCCAGCGATTGGCCCAATCCAGTGTGCTGCCCGGCCCGGCGGCGAAAATCCCCTCGTTCAATTGCAGGCGGACGGTGGGCAGGAACCGACGATAACCGCGTTGGATCTCCAACCCGCTTTGGATGACCGAGAGAATCCCCTCCAACTCGCGAATCCCTGGTCCGGCGGTCAACGCTTGCTGGACCATCGCCTCGATGGGCACCGATGCGTCCACCAATTCAAAGGCGGCCATTTGAGTGTCGACCGGTACCAACTCGGTCTGCGGATCCAACCCGAGCAGGTAACAAAGTTTGGCGTTGGCAGCTTCGATTTGACCCTGGAGTTTCGCCTGCGCTTGCTGCTGCTGGTCGACCTCGGCCTTCACCTGAGCACGCAGCAGGGCGAACTCCGCCTTGCCCTCCGACATGTCGAATTTTTTCTGGACGTCGGCGAGGATCTCCTGGGCGGACTTCTCCAACTTCTCCGAGACGGCCTTGGCGGAATAAGCGGCAATCAGGTCGATGTACGTTGAAGCGGCGTCCAACAGTTGCTCATATGAGATCTTCTGCAATTCTCCCCGCTGCTGCCACAACTTCCGCGCCGCATCGATCTGACGGAAGGCGAAGTCGCGGGGGTCGTACTCAGCGTTCAGTTGCAGCCAGTTCGAGTAGGCACCCGTGTCGCTGGTGATCAACGGCCCTTCTTGAAGCTGGATGCCACCGGCATGCCGCCAATAACCCATTCCAATGAACAGGTCAGGCAGCCAGCGCGACCTAGCCGACTCTCGCTCGACCAAGGCCGCACAAACCTTGGCCCGGGCGATCCGAATCTGCGGGTTCTGCTCTTCGGCTAACCGGAACACGGTGTCCAAGCTAATGGGGAGAGACGTTCGCGCCGGAGCGTCGGGGGTGGCCGCTGTAGCGCGGACAACCTCGATCTCGGTGGGATTCTCGGCCGTTCGTCCGCTCTCTGGCAAGGCCGCGTTCAACGGCCCCCCTTCTGGTAAAGCCGTGCTTAGCGACGCTTTGTCGGGCAAGACCGCGGTCAGCGGCTCTCCCTCCGGTAAGACCGCGCTCAGCGGCCCTCCCATCGGAAAGTCGACCGGAGATTCCGGTGCCAAGCGCATCGGCGACGGGTCCGAGACAGCTCGTTCCGGCAAGTGCGAGCAAGCCAAGGGGAACCACGGCATGCCGATCACAACCCAACGTGCCCAGCGACGGAGATTGCGGCATTGCATCTGCTTCCCTCATCCGCTTGGGATTTCAGGCGACTTCGCAGTTTACCGACTTCTCCAACGGTATCGGTTCATCCGGGTCTATAGATTGAGCGGGAATTGCCGGGGTTACCGAGACGAGTGCGTAAAAGAGGTAAACCATGCCGATCCGGGGCGTCATCTTCGACATGGACGGAACCCTCGTGTCGCAAGAGTTGGATTTTGAAGCGATCCGACGCGACATCGGCCTGCCGGCGGGGACTCCTCTGCTGGAAGCAATGGCCAAAATGCCACCGGAGCAGCGTGCCTGGGCTCAAGCCATCCTGGACCGGCACGAACAGCAGGCCGCCGAGAAGGCCCGCGTCTTTGATGGCATCCCTGAATTCCTTCATTGGCTGGACCGGCGGCAGATCCGTCGCGGATTGTTGACGCGCAATTCACGGCGCTCGGTGGAGACGGTTCTGAAACGAGTCGGCCTATGGTTTGATCCCATCGTGGCGCGAGAGGACGGTCCGCCGAAGCCGAATCCCGATGGAATTTGGACCATTTGCCGAGCGTGGGGCTTCCCCCCTGCCGAGGTGCTGATGATCGGTGATTACATCTTCGATATCGACGCGGGCCGACGGGCGGGGACCAAGACGGCCCTGGTGACGCATGGCCGGGACTGGCCTTTTGCGGCCTTGGCTGATTGTTGCTTCCCCAATTTCCTCAAGTTGCCCGATTTAATCGAGGAATGGTTTTTAGCGGATGGCGTTTTTGGGAGGGTGTGATAACGCGGCCAAAGCTGCCTTGCGGAAAAACCGGGCCGAAGTTATAGCGAAGGGAGCGGAGGTGCGATTGCATGCCCGGGGCAGGCGAGAGAGGAGATGGCAACGTGAAACGAGCCGGACTGCTCGCGACGGGTTTGGTTTTGTTTTTGTCGTCGCTTCTCGCGGCGCAAGAGCCTGGGGTGCGTTTGGCGCAGCCGCAAGGTGGCGGCGGGGCGACGATTGGTCGGCCGATCAGCCCAGCGGACCGACCGCTCTTGGACCCGAAGAATAACCGCTTGGACCAACTCCTGCTGCTTTGGGAGCAGCGGATGAAAAATGTCGAATCGATCCATGTGGTGAATTGCACTCGCATCGACAAGGAGAAGAGCGGGGCCGTCAAGACCTGGAGGGGCGAGGCGCGGTATTTGAAACCAAACTACGCAGCAATTCGCCTGGAGCAAGAGGAAGATCGGCAATTTGTCGAGATGATGATCTCAACGGGAACATACCTGTACGAGTACCGGCCCCAGTTCAAGAAATTGGTGATTCACGATTTGCCGCCGCCGCGCCATGGCCAATTCGACAGTAACTTGCTGACGTTCCTGTTTGGAATGAGCGCCGCCGAGGCGAAGCAACGTTATGAACTCACATTGACCAAAGACATCGACGAGACGAACAAGCACTACATCTACATCGAGGTTTTGCCGCGATTTCCCGAGGACAAGAAAGAATTCACTCGCGCGCAGCTGGTTTTGTTTGCCTCGACGATGTTGCCGCGGCGATTGTGGTTCGAGCAGCCCAACGGGAACCAAATTCAGTGGGACTTGCCGAACATGGACACGGAGACGCGGTTGCGGCCGTCCGACTTCCAAGCTCCGCCGCCGCCCCCGGGATGGGAGACGCAGCGAATCCATTTACCGCAGCAAACCCCAGCCCGACCAGAAGATCAACCCCGAGTGGTTCGACCCAGTCGTAACGGTTGAATTCGACCCAGTCGTATCGGTTGAAGGCGTCGTTTGAGCCGCTTCTGCGGGGGGACACCACGGTACCCGACCGGGTCCGTAATCAACGTCCGCAAAAACACAGTTCATCAGGCGATACTGCCCTTCCACTGCGGGGTTCATATCCACAGACAGTGGAGTCCCCTCAACCCTGGGAGGTTCATTGACCAATGCGTACATTCGCGGCTTTTCTTTTGACCGGCGCGCTCGCGATCCCGGCGTTTGCCCAACCGCCCGGCGGCGGCCGAGGCTTCGGTGGTTTTGGTGGCTTCGGCGCGATGGGCGGCGGCGTCAACCTGCTGCGCAGTGAAGACGTGCAGAAGGAACTGAAGCTCACCGACGAACAAAAGTCCAAGTTGCGCGATTTCCAATCGAAGTTGCAAGAGACCATGCGTTCGCTCCGACCCGAGCCTGGTCAGCAACCCGACTTCGAGCGACTCCGTGAACTCGGCCAGAAAATGGCGGAGGACACCGAAAAGTTCATGAAGGACTTCCTCACGGAGAGCCAAAACAAGCGTCTGAAGCAGATCCAACTTCAGCAGACTTTGAAGACCGCCCCGACGATGGCGTTCTTCACCATGAGCTTCGGCCCCGAAGGCCCGTCCATCGGCGATCTGACGGAGACTGGGAAAGCCCTCAAGATCACCGACGACCAGAAAGAACGGATCCAAGCCATCGGGCAGCAATTGCAACAAGACCTCCGCGAACTCCGACCAGAGCGTGGCCAACGCCCCACCGCCGATCAGATGCAGAAGATGGATGCCCTGCGCAAAGAGGCGGTCGAGAAAATCATGGAAGTGCTCACCGAGGAGCAACGTAAGACCTTAAAGGAACTCCAAGGCGAAGAATTCAAGGGGCGAATTGATGCCGGTTTCGGCCCCGGACAAGGTGGTGGTCGCCGTGGCGGTGGTGGCGGCGGTGGCGGCGGTGGTGCCGGTGGCGACCGTCGCGGCGGTGGCGGCGGTGGTCGTTGAGATCGCTCACCACAAATCATTCAGTCAATATGCTGCACCGAGCCGCCGGGACTTAAGCTTGGCGGCTCGGCTCTTTTGTTCACCCCTACAAGCCCAACCGTGGCGTCGCCGGGCCAGCCTCCACACGACTCTAAGGTAGCGGGAGATTACTTCAACCCGAGGCTCTCACGATACTCTCGACGGAACGCTTCGCGGTCCGTGATGATCTGGTCCCATTCGGATCGCACTCGTTTCAACGCCTCACGGGCATCGGAGCGATCAGCGAGCACTTTCCGCAGTTCTTGACAAAATGCTCGCTTGAACCGGTCTTCGTCTTTGACCCGCAAACGAAAAACCGGATTCAAAGCTGAACTCCGGCAGGCGGCATCCATGCTGTCGATCAATTGGTTGGTCACGGCTGGATCGAGATCATAGTTGTGCCAGATCGAGCGGCTATCGAGGTGACTGCCGCGAGTCGGCCCCGCACCCCAGCGCGGCTCTGCGACAATTTCGAGGCTGACTCTCGGACTGGTCAGAAAGGCGAGGAAGTCCAAAGCCAAGCTCGATTGGTCGGAATCATGGCGGATGCCGCCGAGCCAACCCCCGTGGGCTAGATAAGGTACCGTGTTGCCGTCGACTTCCGGTGACGCTTTGAGCTTGCGGGAATCGGGATCATAGTTCTCCTCGCTGCCGGGGATGCGCCCGACCCCGAAACGTCCGCGGACGGGGCTGTCTGCCGCTTGCAGAGATTGGACCTCAAACAGCGTCGCGAAGGCAAAGATCGCCTGACCGCGACGGAATGCCTCGATCGGCTTTTCCCCGGTCGATGGCCCGCGGAGCGCTTGCAACCGTTGCATCATGGCCAATGCGGCGACGAACCCCGGCATGTCGATCATCGCTTCCCCGGTATCAGCATCGAACTGGTAGTTGAAAAACAACGCCGTCCGCATTCGCTCCGACAGGGATGAGGCCCGCTCGGAATTGGTCATCGGTCGAACAAACGACGCCGCCAGCGCGTGAAACTCGCGGTCCAGCTCATCGTCATCTTCGGGCAGAGGCGGCAGGGTGGGACGCGGAACGGCCGCAGCATTTCCCGGCCCCCAGTCCGACTGCTGGGCGAAATACTCGGCGACGGCGGCAAGTTCTTGCCAAGTCGTTGGCCCGACCGGTCGCCCTGCTCGATTCGATCGAGCACGCATCCGAACGGGAAGATGCTCCGAATGTTTTGGATCGCCCAACAGGTCCGAGCGGAAGATCATCACCAGCGACTCGCCCACGACTGGTAAAGCGTAGGTCCGGCCTCCCCAATCGAGCGTGTGCTCCACTTGTTGCCGCAGCAGCAAGCTGTACTCGTATGACTCAACGCTGCGCAATGCTGCGACATCGATGGGGGCTAGTTGGGAGACGAGCCGTCCGGTTTCCCACGGCCGGAACAAGATCACGTCGCATGCTGAATCCGGTGCGACGCGCTCGATGCGGGCACCGGAGAGTCGTTCCCAGTATGTCCCATGACGCTTCAGGATATCCGACAACGTGCTGTCCTTCGGGGCGGCAACACGCAGGATCAGGCCGGCATATCGCGGTGCCGGACCCGAGACGTTCGGTGGCGGAGCGCAACCAGCTGTCAGGAAATGAACCAGGAAAACCAGGCCGACCGTCGCTGCGGCCGCGAAAAACCGCGGGGTTTTCAGGGCGGAAGAAAAAATCACTGTGTTGATGCGCGTTTTTCGTTGCACGATGGGGTGTCCTTGGAATACAATCCAGTCAGGTCTGCTCATAACTATGACGCGACGGGACTGGGTCGCTTGACTTTCGAGTCGCCCACGGCCGACCGGGTTAGCCCGTCGCTAATAATTCTCCGGGCAGTTGGCGGCGGGGTGTGTCCTACTCGCTTCGACACTGGGGTCGAACCATGAAGGTCAGTTTAATTGTCGCACAAGGTGTCCACAAAGGGAAAGTCATCCCCATTCCGATCGCTCAGTTCGTGATTGGCCGGGAGGAAGGTTGCCAACTTCGGCCTTCGAGTCCGGCCATCAGCAAACGGCATTGTGCCCTGAACGTTCGCGGGGGCAAGGTGTTCGTCCAGGATTTCGACAGCACCAACGGCACGTTCGTCAATGACGCCAAAGTCAACGGGGAGATCGAGGTCAAGGACGGCGACACGATTCGCGTCGGTCCGTTGGAATTCGTGCTAAAAGTCGAGAAACCGGCATCGGCGTCGCGTGTGCAGCCGAAACCTTCGGCGGAAATTCCTACCCCAGCTCCCAAAGAGGAGACACCGACGAAGGAGCAGAAATTGCCGGCCGCCGCTGCCGCCTCGTCCGAGCCGGACCCGGAGCAACTGGCGGCCATGCTCTTGAGCACCGACGACGGACCCACGGCAGGAAGCTCGATCACGCCGGAGCAAATCCCCTCGGGCAGCACGGTCTTCGATATGTCCGCGTTGAACATGCCGGAAGCTGAGAAAAAGCCCGAGGCGAAGAAGCCGCCCCAACCCGAGGTGGATAATTCCAAGCGAGCCGCGGAGATCCTTCGGAAGTACATGCAACGGCCGCGGACCTGATCGACAGGCGACCGGGAGCCGATGTTGCTGGATCGATCTGCCATACGCCTACTACGCCGGCGACTTCTCGCTTGGTTCGACCGTTCCCGACGGGATTTGCCGTGGCGACGTGACCGCGATCCCTATCGGATCTGGGTCAGCGAGGTGATGTTGCAGCAAACGACCGTGCCGACCGTCGCCCGGCGGTTCGAGTCGTTTCTGGCGCGGTTCCCGACACTGGGTGATTTGGCCCGGGCCGAAGAGAGCGACGTCTTGCAGGCTTGGCAAGGTCTTGGCTACTACCGCCGAGCCAGGCACCTTCATGCCGCGGCGAAAAAAATTCTTCGCGATCACGACGGCAAGTTCCCCGATCAACCCGGACCGTGCCGGGAGCTGCCTGGCATGGGGCCGTACCTCGTCAATGCCGTCTTGTCTCAAGCCTTCGAAAGGCGCTTGCCCATCCTCGAAGCGAACACGCAGCGACTTTACTGCCGCTTGCTCAACGAGGCCGGCGACCCGACGACGGCGTCGGTTCGGCAACGATTGTTGGCGTTTGCGGAGTCGCTGTTGCCCGATCAACGCGTCGGCGACTTCAACCAAGCTCTAATGGAACTTGGGGCGCTGGTGTGCCTTCCTGGCACGCCCGACTGTTCCCGATGTCCCTTGGCCGACTTCTGCCAAGCACGTCGCGCGGGGACGCAGGCCGTCGTGCCTTTGACTCGTCGCCGCTCGCCAATCGAACGACGCGAGGAGATCGCGTTGGTCGTCTGGCGGAGGGATCGCGCATTGCTTCTCCAGCGGCCTGAGAACGGTCGTTGGCCGCTGCTGTGGGAATTCCCTCGTGCTTCCCGCTCCAGGGATGAGTCATCGGAAGAGACCGCCGTCCGGGCGGCGAAGCAGCTTGCCGGGATCGATGTCCGTCTCCGTCGGCGGCTGGGGATCGTGCGTTACTCCGTTCTCCGAGAACATGTCACGGTCGAATGTTGGGAGGCACAGTGGCGACGCGGCCAAGTTAGCCCGAGTTGGCACTTGTCCGGCCGATGGCTCCCGATCGCCGATTGGCCAGCTCTTCCGTGCAGTTCGCCACAACGCCGTCTGGCTCTTCTGGCATCTCAGGGTGGAACTTGCCCCGCTGAAGAATGATCCGTGTCGGACGGCGATATAATGCCGAGAGCTTCGCTTGGCACCCCCACATGAGGATCGGCTGATGTATCGCAAACTCTTCCCGTGGACCGGATTGATGCTTTTCCTGACCGGTTGCAGCACCGCTCCGGAGGGGACAAAACCCGCAGCCACCACGTCGGAAGCGAAGATCGGGGCGTATGCCCCCGAGCTGGAGGGACAGGCCACGAATGGTGAGTCGATCAAGCTGAGCAATTATCGCGGGAAAGTCGTTCTGGTCGATTTTTGGGCAACTTGGTGTGGTCCGTGCGT
>JAOAAM010000343.1 GCA_026418875.1 Gemmataceae bacterium
TGCAGCCCGCCGCGAGTGATCGGCGTGACCGCGCCTTCCTGGTTGAGCGATACTCGGAAAAGGTTCTCGCCCGTGGACGATTCGACCGTGGCGGCGAAATAGATCGTGCCCGAGTTCTCCTCGACGAAATGGACCTTCCGCACTTCCCAAGGGCCTTCCGTGACTTGTCGGATCAGGTTGCCATCGCGGCTGTAGAGGTACAGGTGTTTCCAACCGTCACGCTCGCTGAAAAGCAGGAAGCGACCGTCCTTCAGGAAGACCGGCTCGCCCGGATCGTTGACCCAAGCCGCGGTGGTTTCGCGGAACAGCCGACGCGGTTCGCTCTCCCAGACGCCTCCATCGGTCGCTCGGACGGACAGGACATCCAACCACGTCTGCACCCGATTCGTGACATAGAAGAGCAACTCCCGGCTGTCGCTCTGCCACGCCGCTCGAAGCAGCAGGGTGTCGTCGGGTGGATAGCTCGGCGTGGGGACGAAATGCACCGGTCCGCCCGCCGCCGCCACGATCCCGAGCTTCACGATCGGATTTGGTGCACCGGCCTTCGGGTATGGGGTGAGCTCCATCTTCGTTTGCGTTGGAAGATGGTCGATGACAGGAAACGGCGATACCGGAGTGTCGTCGTAGCGAACGAAGGCGATGTGTCTTGAATCTCCGCTCCACCAATAAGCCTTGTAGTTCCGATCGAACACCTCCTCGAAATACACCCAATCCGCTTTGCCATTGAGGATTTTCTCGCTGCCGTCGTGAGTCAGGCGGACTTCTTTTTGCGTGTCGATCTCAACCGTGTAGAGATCGTTCTGCCGGACGAAAGCGACCCGTCGGCCATCCGGGCTGAACGAAGCGATCTCCTCCCGTTCGGGAGTTTGAGTCAGGCGAACCGCCCGACTGCCATCGAATAAGGCGAAGTAAAGATCATCCTTCTCGGTGAACAGGAAGCCGGTTTGTTGCGGGTTCATGCGATAGCCAGTGGGCGGCCCGGCGGATACTTCCCGACCTTGGGCAATTTGCTCGGCTCGGGCCTTGGGCAATTTCAGATCCCGAACCAGCGCGTCGGCCAATTTTGCAACGTCGAGGAACGGCGATGCCCGCCCCGTGGCGGCGTGGATGCGATACCAGCCATTGTCCCGCAATTGCAGGTAATGCTCGCCGTCGTTCAGCCAGGTCACACTCCGCATCGGGGGGCCATTCAGATCGGGCAAGCGTTCAGGCCGGGTCAGATCTTCGGGTCGGATTCGCCGAGGGGGACCTCGCTCGTCCACGAGTCGCGCTGCTGGGCTGGTCAGCAATGGCACCGGCTCAGCCAGCCGAGCGATCGGGTACTCTTCCCCCACTTTCAACTGCGCATCCAGGCCATTCCAAACGGCCAGGCTGTCCTCCGAGAGCGGTTCCAATAGCAACGAGGCGAGCCGACCGAGCGGTCCCGCCGTGCGGACGACGAATGTCCCCGCCGGAATCATCCGCCGAGTCGGCGTCGTCTCGGCAACTTCCAAGCGAACCAATTCGTGACCTTGATACGCACGCTCGGCTCGTTGGATTCCGCTGATCTTGTGGACTTCGAGCGGTAGTTCCACGTCTTCCCGAAGTTCCCGCACATCAAAGCCGTGCCGCTGCAACACGGGAACCAGATTCGCCAAGCGAGGCGGGATGAGATAAGCCCAGGGGAGCGTGACCAACGTCGTCGGCTCGGCCACGTCCACGATCTCGACGCTGTATTCCTTCGGCTGTTGCAGATCCGGTCGGCCGTCTTGTTCCACGTAGCCGCGAATGACCCCACGATTCGGGCGCGGCACCAAACGAGGGGCCACCGCAACACGCTCCGAGGCGTCGCGGGCAGCGTCGGACAAAGTCTTCTCAATGCGTTCGCGATTCTCCGCAGCGAACTCCAAGCAGCAGGCCACGAATTCGCGCGAGGCCAAGACTCGATCCTTGTATGGGGCGTAAGCGAATGACTCGCACAGCAAACCGATCCGACCTCGCAACCCGACGTGCTGAATGCTGTATCGCGGCTGAGCAGGGTAGGATTCCCACCGGGTTCGCTCCCGATTCATGATGCCATACGGTGCCGCGACCACGCCCGACCGCTTCTCCAGTCGCGCTGAGACATCCGGCAAGAGCACCTGATGCGTGAATTCGCGCAGGGCTTGCGGAATCGCTGGATGGCGTGGCCCGTCGTGCGTGACCAAGTGACGATGATGCGACCCATTGGTGGTGTGCATGTCGATCACGATGGCGGGATTCCAATCTCGATAGGCACGGACCAGCGCGCGGACCTCCGC
>JAOAAM010000411.1 GCA_026418875.1 Gemmataceae bacterium
CAGCCGCGCCGGATCGAATTCCCGCTTCAACCGCAGTGAATAGTCCACGACCACCTCGCCGCCGAGGAAGATCATCACCAGATCGTTGCCGAAGGTCCAAGTTTGGATGGGGTAGGGGAGTGTGGTCGGCAAAGCCTCTCCCGCGTCGAGGCGCTGCAATTGGACCTGCGCATGATAGCCCACGGCGCCGGGCTGCTTGGCCCGTTGCTCCCACTCGGCCCGAGACGGAATCTTGTCGAAATGCAGCGAGATTTGGGAGTACGCGGTTTTTGTCGGCGGCGGCAGTTTCCTCCATTCGCCTTTCATGAGTCGCTGGACCTCGGCCGCAATCGCTTCGCCGTGCTGCTCGGCAAACTTCAACCCGGTTCGTGGCGAGGGGTTGGCATCCGCCCCACAACCGATGGCGATCAACGCGGTGCAGCCGGGGAAGGATCGCTCGATGAACTCTTGAGCGTAACCGGCCCAATCGCCGTGCAGGCGATTGAAGTCGCCACCGAGTGTGGTGCAGTGGCAAGCGTAGTTGACGAGGATGGCCCGGATTTGGCCCTGCTCGTCGGAGATGCGGAGGACGGGAAGGTCGTGATCGACCGGGCCATTGGCTGTCCGCCGATTGGCCGCGAAGCCCACCTTGCCGCGGGAGAATTCGAGGATCGCTGGTCGCCTATCCTGGACGGCCTCGACCGCGACGGCAACGAGTTTGTCCGTGAGTTCCCGGGTGTAACGATCGATATTTTTTTGATGCTCGGGGGGAATGGGCATGCCGAACAAGGTGGGGGCCACGTTGGTCAGCATCGGGGCGGAGTGGGTGTGGCTGGAGCAGACCGCCAACCGGCTGCGATCCCACCCGAATCGCTCTTTCAACTTCCGGGCGACAACGGAATTGACCTCTTCCGGCACACCGAGATTATCCACGGCCAGGAGCACCACGCCATTCTGATCGTCGCCGATTGCCAGCGCCTTCGCCCACAGGCGTTGTTCGATGCCGTCGGACTCCTCACGTCGATTGCCGTAACCACTGAGTCGGACCCGGTAGTCGGGGGTGATGTCCACTCGGGCGACTCCCACGGGGATGGGGTTGTCGGCCAGGACCAATGCGGGAAGGGAGAGCAACAAGACGGTCGCGGTGCGCATGCTGGCAAACTCGGGAGAGAATTTTTGGCAGGCCAGCGGCTATTCTAAGCGGGCAGGGGAGGAACCACAACAAGAAGCATGGGCCGGCGTCGCGGTCCGACGGAGGTGTCGAGCCACAACGCCGGTCGGCGTGCATCAACGCACAGCGAGGGTGGGTCGATCGCCGGTCGGCGTGCATCAACTCGGGGCGGGGATCAATCGCTCGCCGACGTTTGGACGACGTTGCTTCCGAGTTTTTTGCCCGTCATCTTGGCGACGTGGTGCGGTTGGTCGTGGTCGAGGGAAATGACGTGGCTCATCGTTGTGAGCGGGGTGCCTTCTTTCGGCTCAAATTTCACGACCATGTGGATTTTTTGGATCTCCGGCCGGTAAGTGGACCAGGGCAACGCCAGGCTGTAGCCGTAGCCGAGGTTGTCGATCTTGGCACATTGCTTGAGAGCGTCCGAGTCGAACTTCCAGGTTTCGAGCTGCTTGGGCTTGCCGTTCGAGTCGGCCGAGTTTTCGTATAACTCGACGGACAAGTTGCCGTCGCCGCCGATCGGGTGACCGCCGGTCGCGTCGAAAAGGTAGAGCCGGCCCGTGATCGCCGCGATGGGCGATTGGCTAACCGGGTCCATCCCGACCTGGATTTGTTTGTGCCAATTGGCGAGCATTTCCACGGGCGGACCTTGCGCCTTGGGCGGCTTGACCGTCGGCGCGGCGGCAGCGGCCGGCACCGACGTCGAGGAACTGCGGCGCTCTTTCAACGCACAGCCTTGGGCCGTCAGGGCGAGGAACGCGGCGACGGCAACCGCGATCAAACTCAGCGGGGTCGGTTGGCGGACCATCTCTTGACCTCCATGCCTTGCGATGACGCCGTCATGACGTTCTGGACCACTCCCGACGGGGGAGACGTCTTCGTGGAAGTTTCAGGCCGCTGCGGGGACGGTTCAGCCGGCAGCGGTGTGCTCGGGACGCTCGGGATACTCGGGCCACCTGGGACGCCCGGACCGCTGGGCGAGGTGGGTACGCTCGGCGTGCCGGGCACGCTCGGCGCGTTCGGAGTCGGCGCACTTGGCGTCGTCGGCGCGGTTTGCGGCGGAGGCAACGGAGCCGAAGAGTCGCCCGAGGTGCCCGGAATCTGGTTCAACGGGTTGGGGTCGGTCGTGCCCGCCGCGCCCGAGAGCACCTTCTCCACCGGCGTCGCCGAGGCGTCCATACCTTCAGTGTTCAAGGCCGGCAGCACCTCCCGCAAGCCGTGGCCGTGAATCCGCGCCACGTCGCACTCGTTCCAGTGCATCTTCGCTGCTTGTTCGCCCAGAACCCGGGCGCGATCGGCTGGCGAGCGGAGGATGCGCGGCGTGAGGATGATGAGCAACTCTTGCTTGCGGACCTCCCGAGTCCGGAAGCGGAACAACGCGCCCAGCACCGGGATGTCGCCCACCCAGGGGATCTTTCGCTCGACACGGCGATCGGATTTCTGGATCAAGCCGCCAATCACGATGGTCTCACCGTCGTCCGCGGAGACTGTCGTGTCGAGGTTCTGCACGATGAACGATTGGCCCCGGTCGCCGTTGCCCAGTTCGAGCAGCCGGCCGAGGGACGACACTTCCGGCGTGACTCGCATCAGCACGCGGCCATCGGGGCTGATCCGCGGCACCACCGTCAGGATCACGCCGACGGTGCGTCGATCGACGGACTGGACGACGTTGTTCTGCGTGACGGTCACGTCGGAGATGTACGGCACTTCCTCACCCACGTTTAGTCGGGCCGCCTGGTTGTCGGTGGTGACCAACGTCGGAGCGCTGAGGACATGGATCCGCTCTTGAATCCGCAGGGATCGAATCAACACGCTCAACTTGTCGCTCGACAGGGACAGCACGAACCCGCCGATGCTAGCCGTTGGCGACATTCGCCCCAAGCCGAAATTGCCCAAGGCTTGCACGCCCAAGAGGCTCGGCTTGGGTGTCCAGGTTCCCGTGACCGGGTCGAAGACCGTGGGCAGCGAGTTGGTCGGCAGGATGCCCAGCCCCTGACCGGCCTGCGAATTGTTGAAGGAGAATCCGGGGATCGCCAATTGCGGGACGGCGGTGCCGGCGATCGTCTGGTTCACGGTGGTGCCGGAAGGCAACACGCTCCGCTGCCACATCACGCCGTTCTGATGACCCAGTTCGACGCCGAACTCTTCGCTGTTGTTCATGTCCACCTGAGCGATCAGGCACTCGATGATGACCTGCGGGGCTTCCTGGTCCAGCACGTCGATGAGCCGTTGCACTTCGGCAAAATACTTCGGCGTGGCACTGACCAGGACGGTGTTGCTGATCGGCTCGGAGACGACGATGACCTCGCGGGCCAATTGCTGGAAGGCGGTCAACTGTTGGGCGTCGGAGAGGTTTTGCAACTGAGCGGAGTAGAAGTTTTGCAAGGCGGTGGCGATATCGGCCGCGGCCTGATTGCGGATCTTGAAGACGAAATTCTGCCGCTGCGGTGCCTCCACGTCCTCCAGCTTGGCAATGATGGCTCGGATGGTGTCCAAATCATTGCGGCTGCCGGCCACGATCAGGCTATTCGTCCGCGGATCGACGGTCACGTTCAGCCCGATCAGGTTAGCACCTTCCGTCGGTTGGCCGGTGAGGGTGAGCAAGGGCCGAGCCTGGTTTTGCGCGGCAGCCCCAACACCCGCGCCCGCCCCGGCGGCAGCCGTGCCGCCGAACAACTGTTGCAGCAGGCTGGACACTTGGAGGGCGTCGGCCTTCTTCAACGTGAACACGTTGATCTCGGCTCGGGCGGCCGCGACCACGTCCAATTCTCGGACTAAGGCCAGCAGCAGTTCCATCGTCTTTTCCGGAGCGATGAGGATCAAGCTGTTGGTCCGCGGTTCCGCGGTGATGCTGACATCCTCGAGCGCCCCGGCCGCGACGACAGGATTGCCCGGCGAGGTGCTGTAGAAACGCAGGGAGATGTTTTTGATCTGCGTGGCGGTGCTGCCGGAGACACCGACCCCAGTCCCACCGGCTGCCCCTCCTGGTCCGAACACACCTTGGCCGAATTGCCCTTGGCGTTGCTGCCCGAACTGTTGCAACCCCTGTTGGCCGAGGATTCCCTGTTGGCCGATTTGGCCGCCCAAGGCACCCCCACCCAAGCCACCAGCACCCAATGCACCGCCACCTAACCCGCCGGCACCCAAGACACCGCCGCCCAAGGCACCACCACCCAGGGCACCGCCGAGCGCGCCGGCAGCCTGCGTGGCCGGGACGGCGACGATCCCCGTGCCGGCCGCCTGCGGAGCCAATGTTTCTTGCTGCAAGGCTTGGAGCAAAGTGGCCGCCAATTCATCGGCCCGGGCGTTCCGCAAG
>JAOAAM010000424.1 GCA_026418875.1 Gemmataceae bacterium
TCGTCGGCAGCGTCAGATGTGTATAAGAGACAGCACTTGGACCGACACTCCCGATGCGGCCTCGCACAAGAAGCGGGAGCAAGAGCGAAAAGAGGCCAAATCCAAGGCCGTCGTCATTGACGAGGCATTGTTTCGTTACTGGGACCGTTGGTTGACCGACGGCAAAAAGCCTTATGTCTTTGCTGTCGAGGTTGCCTCGGGGACACATCGCAACCTGATGTTGGGCACCGGGCATCATCTGCCGTTGACCCAGCCCTCGGAGAGTCATTACGACGTGTCGCCCGACGGCAAGGAACTGTGTTACGTCACCGACAACGTTCCCGCCCTCGGTCTCGACATCAATTTGGATTTATTCACCTGGGAACTGGATCCCTCGAGTAATGGCACGAGTCGAAAGCCGAAATTACTGACGGCCGACAACCCGGCGAACGACAGTGACCCCACCTACTCGCCGGATGGCAAGTCGATCGCGTTTCTCCGACAGACGATCAAATTCTTTTATGCCGATCGCACGAGAGTGATGTTGCACGATCGAGCCTCCGGCACCCACCGCGAGCTGACCTCGGACTTCGACCGTCCATGCACGAATTTGAAATGGATCGCCGATGGAACCAAGCTAGCGGCCGAGATCGAGGATTCGGGCTATGTGCGTTTGGGCCTCATTGATCGGGCAAGCGGTCAAGTCACGATGCAGGTGAAGGCCTTCTCCGAACGCGCTGCGGATTTTGCTCGAAGCCAGCCGTTGTCCGTCTTCCAGCAGTCGAGTTTCGATCAGCCGCCCACGATCGTAGCCCAAGGCCCCGGAATGAGCGAGCCGATTCGACTCGAGCGGTTCAACGAGGCCCTTGTAGGCCAGTGGAAACTCGGAAAGGTTGAAGAGCGAACGTTCAAGGGGGCAGACGACCGTGAAGTGCAGATGTTCATCGTCTATCCCCCCGACTTTGACGCATCGAAGAAATGGCCGCTGGTGCAGATGGTGCATGGCGGGCCGCACAACGCCTTCCACAACGACTTCAGTTTTCGATGGAATCCGCAGGTTTGGGCCGCCCGAGGCTGGGTGATTGCCATCGTGAACTTCCACGGCTCGTCGAGTTTCGGACAGGAGTTCACGGATTCGATCACCGGGGATTTAGGGACGAAGCCGATGATCGACATCATGAGGTCGACCGATTGGTTTGAGCAGCAGCCGTGGATCGACAAGGACCGGATGGCAGCGGCAGGAGCCAGCTATGGCGGCTACATGATGGCCTGGCTGAATGGCCATACCGACCGTTTCAAGGCGATGGTTTGCCATGCAGGCGTCTATAATTGGCACTCGATGATGGCCAGCGATGTGGTTCGAGGCCGCGAGCGATCCTTGGGCGCTCCACCTTGGGACAATCACGACCGAGTCGATCGCCAGAACGCCCAGCGCTACTCGAAGAACTTCAAGACCCCGACGCTGGTTTTGCACGGCGAGTTGGATTACCGTGTGCCAATTACTCAAGGATTGGAGTATTTCAACACGTTGAAACAAAAGGGTGTGCCGACACGTCTCGTTTATTTCCCGGACGAGAACCACTGGATCTTGAAGCCGCACAACGCGATTGTCTGGCATCGAGAAGTGTTCGCGTGGCTGGAGAAATACATCGGTCGAGGTCCGGAATCACGGCCCCGCACCGAATGATCGCTTCATAATTTCCGCACATGGAATGAGCCATGCACCCCATGCATTCCCGAGCCTCGGAGTATTTTCGCGCCCTTCAGGACCGCATCACCTCCCGCTTGGAAGAGTTGGACGGCGCAGGGCGATTTCACGAGGACCACTGGCAGCGTGAGGGCGGTGGTGGCGGCCGGACGCGCGTCATGGTCGAGGGGAACGTCTTCGAGAAGGGAGGGGTGAATTTCTCGGAGGTGTTCGGGACGATGTCAGAGGAATTTGCCCGACAGATCCCTGGCGAGGGCCGCGACTTCACCGCGACCGGAATTTCTCTTGTACTCCATCCGCGGAATCCGTTCGTTCCAACGGTGCATGCGAACTTTCGCTTTTTAACGAAAGGCGACCGGGCCTGGTTTGGCGGCGGTGCGGATCTGACGCCTTACTACCCCTTTCGCGACGACGTCATCGCCTTCCATCGAGTATGGCAGCGGGTTTGCGAGGCGCACGCTCCGTTGGTCGACTACCGGAAGCTGAAGGAAGAGTGCGATCGCTACTTTTACCTAGCGCACCGGCAAGAGCCGAGGGGAGTCGGCGGCATCTTCTTCGATTATCTGGAGGGCGATCTGGAGGCTTTGTTCAGTTTCGTCCGCGAGGCCGGCGATGCCTTCCTCGACAGCTACGTTCCCATCGTCGAGCGGCGACGAGACATACCTTACAATGAAAAACACCGTCGATTTCAAATGGTCCGCCGAGGTAGGTACGTCGAATTCAACTTGCTGTACGATCGAGGAACGGTATTCGGTTTGAAAACCGGCGGAAGAGTGGAAAGCATCTTGATGTCGCTGCCGCTCAATGTGCGGTGGGAGTATGACTATCGTCCCGAGCCGGGAAGCCCGGAGGCGGAGCTATACGAGGTGTATCTGAAGCCCCGCGACTGGGCTTTCGAGACCCTCGAGTCAGAGACTCATTCGCGTTGAGGGCGAAGAGCCAAGGGGTAGAGCCATGACGCGTTCCGTTGTTGCCTGGCTGTTGATCGTCACGGCTGGGTTCCCCTCGGTTCAGGCACAAAACCCGACAGACAACCTGCCGCCGGGTGCCGTGCTCCGGCTGGGGACGTCCTGGTGGCGTGCCTCGGCGACGATTACGGCGACAGCATGGACTCCCGATGGAAAGGAATTGCTGACCGTGGGAACCGATCGCATCCTGTCCATCTGGGATGTGGAATCAGGTCGCGAGAAGACCCGCCTCGACGTCGGCGGACCGATTGTGGGAACTTTGCCGAACAACGCTTACCTCCGGCCGGACTTCAGTTCGGACCGTCGACGGGTTGCGGTGTTCGGGCGAGATGCCGTCGTCCGCGTCTGGGACATTGCCGAACGCATGTCCGTGTTCGAGACTCCAGCGACAGGTGTCACGAAGATCGCCCTCTCACCCGATGGAAATTTGCTCGCCACGTATAGCCAGCCTGCTCTACTGCGAATCTTCTCCGTCGTCGAGAAAAAAATCGTCAGGGAGATGCGCGTCACGGATGATGCCAAGTCGAATCGGTATGCTCATC
>JAOAAM010000496.1 GCA_026418875.1 Gemmataceae bacterium
GGCAGCGTCAGATGTGTATAAGAGACAGGATGAGGGGCAGCCCTTTGGCATGCCGCCGATGTATAAGGCCTTCGGCATTTACAATCCCCACGGGCAGCTTTACACGCCAGTCGACAAAGGATCGTTGACGGAGTACCGGGAGAGCCAAACGGGGCAGATCCTGCAAGAGGGGATCAACGAGGCTGGGGCGATGTCCAGCTTCATCGCCGCAGGGACGGCTTACAGCACGCACGGCGTCAACACGATCCCGTTCTACATTTATTACTCGATGTTCGGCTTCCAGCGGGTGGGCGACCTGATCTGGGCGGCGGCGGATGCACGATGCCGCGGGTTCCTCATGGGTGCCACCGCCGGTCGGACCACGCTGAACGGCGAAGGGCTGCAACACGAGGATGGGCACAGCCACCTCGCGGCGATGACGGTCCCGACCTGTCGCGCGTATGACCCCGCCTATGCCTACGAATTGGCGGTGATCATCGAGGACGGCATCAACCGCATGTTCGTCCAGAATGAGGAATGTTTCTACTACCTCACGGTTTACAACGAAAGCTACGACATGCCCGCGATGCCCGACGGAGTCCGCGACGGAATCATTCGTGGGATGTATCCGATCCGAACAGTACCGGCCGCCTCGGGGTCGCTCCAGGTCGATTTGCTGGGCAGTGGCACGATTTTGAACGAAGTGCTGCGAGCGCAGACACTCCTTGCCGAGCGATATGGTGTCGGCAGCACGGTGTACAGCGTCACGAGCTACCAGCAACTGCGGCGCGACGCCATGGAGTGCGAGCGACACAACCGGTTGCATCCGGAGTCAACGCCTCGGGTGGCGTATGTGCAGGAAATGCTGGGCGGTCGCACAACGCCGATCATCGCGAGCTCCGATTACATGCGGGCGGTGCCGGAAGCGATCGGGCCTTATCTGAACGGCCGGCTGCTCGCCCTCGGGACCGACGGCTTCGGCCGGAGCGAGACGCGCAAAGCGCTGCGTCGGTTTTTCGAGATCGATGCCGAGTGCATCGCGGTGTCGGCGCTGTACGCATTGTCCCAACGCGGCCAGGTCGAAGCCAAAATCGTCGGGCAGGCGATTCGGAACCTCGGGATCGACCCGGATCGTCCCGCACCTTGGACCGTGTGAGGCCTGCTTGGGTTTGTGTGCGATGTGCCCTGTGTCGGCCCGCCCTGTCGACTCAGGCGGCGAAGCCGTCCGGCAAGCGGGAATACGGGCCAACGTCTGGATGAAGTGTTTGACCGAGGTGGATTCATGGAGCTTTCCGTCCCGGAACTGGGTGAGGGCATCGAGCAGGCGACCGTCGTCCGGGTCCTCGTGGCACCGGGGACGGCCGTCCAGGAAGGGCAGGACCTGGTCGAAGTGGAAACGGAGAAATCGACGATGCCTATCCCGGCTCCGATGGCGGGCGTCGTCGAACGGGTTCACGTCAAGACTGGGGACAAAGTCCGCATCGGCTCGCCCGTGCTGACGATCGTGCCGCAAAGTTCGGGCAGCTCCATCGCACCCCCGGATCAGGTCTCCCCCACGCCGCCACCGCCACCGACTTCGCACCGGGCAGAGAAAGTCGACATGGCAGTTCGGGATGGAACCCGCACGGACCAGGATCGGCGTGTGGAAGCTGTGGCCCCGGGAACGGTCCGCACCGAGGTCGCTCTGCCGAATCTGGGTGAAGGAATCGCCGGCGGAACGGTGGTGAACGTGTTGGTCAAACCAGGGGATCGTGTCGACGCCGAGCAGACTCTGGTCGAGGTCGAGACGGAGAAGGCGGCCATCCCGGTTCCCTCGCCGGGAGTCGGCCTGATCGAAGAAGTGCGAGTGCGGGCCGGGGAACAAGTGAAGGTGGGGCAAGTGTTGTTGGTGATGCAAGCCGGAGGCGTGGCGGAATCGACGAGCAGCCAGCGATCCCCGACCCAAGAACGGCCCCAAGCACCCGTCGTCACGGCTCCCGCTGCCCCGCCGACCATGCCGGCCCGGTCGGCGTCGACGGTTTCTGTCGCTTCCCCACCGATGCCGACGGCAGTAGGGTCAGCCGCGATCAGCGATGGCAACCATCGTCCGCCAGTCCCGGCC
>JAOAAM010000509.1 GCA_026418875.1 Gemmataceae bacterium
AGATGTGTATAAGAGACAGGGGCTGTACCTGGATCCATTCCACTTGATCCGGGTGAGCACGGCGGAGCAGTTCCGTGCCGCCTTGGCGGATTCGCCACACGTGGCCTTGGTTCGATCCGACGTTCCCGATCGAGACGCGCCGGCGGCTTTGGCGTGGTCTCGCCAGGCATGCCCGCCGGTGCCGGTGATCTTTGTCGCCGAGAAAGCCGAGGCCGGCGAGGTCGTCACGCTCTGGCACGAAGGAGCCGCGGATTTCCTCTTGCTGGATCAACTCTCACGACTGCCGACGGCGGTGCGTCGGGCCATCGACCAGTCACGGCGGGCAGCGGAGGCGGAAAAGGCGCTGGAAATGAACTTCCGCTACCGCGAAGCCATCCGCGCCACCGGACAAATCCTCTTCGAGTGGGACCAAATCACCGATGACGTGACCTTCGCGGGTGACGTCGAGGGGATCACGGGTTTACAACCCGAAGAGTTGAACGGCAACCTCAAACGTTACTTCGAGTTGGTACATCCGGACGACCGTGAGAGTTTCTTGGAACGTTTGGAGCAGGCTCGATCCAAGGCCCAATCATGCCACCAGGTCTACCGACTAATCCGTCCCGATGGGGTGATTCGCCACGTCGAAAGCCGCGGGTTCTTGTTGCGTGAACAAGGCGTGGTCAACCCGAAGCGGATCGGCTTTATCACCGACATCAGTCAGCGGATCAAGGCCGAGGAAGATCTGCGAGAATCCCGCCGACTGTTGCAGACCGTCATGGACAACATCCCCATCGGGGTGTTCTGGAAGGATCGCGACTCGCGCTACTTGGGCTGCAACCGGCGAGTGGCCGATGCTTTCGGCTTCCAAGGCCCGGAGGAAATGATCGGTAAGTGCGATCTGGAGTTCCCCTGCCTGAAGCGGGAAGAGGCCGAGTTCTTCTTGCAGAAAGATCGCGAGGTGATGGAGCGGAACGAGGGCGAGATCGGGATCGTCGAACCGGCGACCTTCGCCGATGGCCGAAACGTCTGGCTGGAGACATCGAAAGTCCCCCTCCACGATCACGAGGGCCGGGTCGTGGGTGTGCTGGGAATCTGGCAGGACATCACCGAGAAGCGTCAATTAGAGGAAAGACTGCGGCAAACGCTGAAGATGGAAGCCATTGGCCGGCTGGCTGGCGGCGTGGCCCACGACTTCAACAACCTGCTTACGGTCATCAACGGCTACACCGACTTGCTGTTGGGGCAGATGGAGCCGGGCGACGCACGCTACGACTCGTTGACGCAAATTCGAAAGGCAGGGCTGCGGGCCAGCGGATTGACTCGTCAGCTCCTGGCCTTCAGCCGCAAGACGGTCCTCGTCCCCGCCGTCATCGACCTGAACGAACTTCTGCTGGACATGGAGAAGCTGCTCTATCCGCTGCTCGGCGAAAACGTCGTACTCCAGCTAAAGACCTCGAATCCGCTTTGGCGGGTGAAGGTCGATCCGACGGAGATGAGCCAGGTCGTGATCAACTTGTGTGTCAACGCCCGGGATGCCATGCCGCAGGGCGGCGTCCTGCGCATCGAGACCGCCAACGTCGACCTTGACGAGGCGCATACCGCCTCCGTCGAAGGAGCACGCCCCGGTCCTCACGTTTGCCTCACGGTGGCGGATACCGGCACGGGCATGGATGACGCGACCAAGGCACGAATCTTCGAACCCTTCTTCACCACCAAGGGACCGGAGAAGGGCACTGGCTTGGGCCTTGCCACGGTATATGGCATTGTGCGGCAATCCGGCGGGCATATCGAGGTCGAAAGCGAGGTCGGCAAGGGGACAACCTTCCGTGTCTACCTGCCCCGAGTTGCAGACGAGCGTCGCAAGGTCAAGTCCCAGCTACTGCCCCAACGTCCGGCACCCAAGGGTCGGGAGACGGTCCTGCTTGTCGAAGATGAAGACGGCGTGCGGAAGCTGGCGCGGCTGGTGCTGGAAGGTTCGGGCTATTGCGTCTTGGAAGCCGCCAACGGTCCCGACGCTTTACGCTTATGCTCGGAATCCCCTGGCGCGATCGACCTGCTCGTCACCGACGTGGTCATGCCGATGATGAGCGGCCCGCAACTGGCACGTGAGGTTCTCGGTTGCCGCCCCGGATTGCGGGTGCTCTACTTGTCCGGCTACACCGACGACGAAATCGTCCGTCATGGCATCTCCGAGGGAGAGTCGGCCTTCCTCCACAAGCCGTTCACTCCGGCGCATTTGGCGCGGAAAGTCCGCGAAGTGCTGGATTCATAAGGGCATGAAAAGACCCCGTTGCGGGGCGGGTTGAATCCGACGCCGCAACGAGGTCTGGTTTGAAGGCGGCACCGCCCCATCGGCCGGAGTCGGAGGATCGACTCGGGCCGGACTTAGGATCATTACTTCAACTCTTTCACCTCGATCTTGCGGAAACGCACGACCGTCCCGGGATCGTGACCCTGAAGGGCGAAGTGCCCGCTGGTCAGGTACTTGCCGGGGTGCTTCCAGTCGAGTGTCGTCTTTCCGTTGACCTTGATGATGATGTGGTTTCCCTTGGCGATGACGTGCTGGGTGAACCACTCGTTGGGTTTGTGCAACGATTGGCCGCGTACGGTGACGATGTCCTTCTGGAATTCGCGGAGTCCGACCCGGGCATCGGGGTAGAGGCTGCCGGTGCGGATCGGATCGCCGCCGGTGGCATTGATCTGTGCTTCGTAACCCGGGGGGAATCCGCCGGCGAACGGGGTGCGGAAGTATTGGCCGCTGTTGCCGCCGTCGTTGATTTGTGCCTCGATGCGGTACTCGAAGTCGGTGTAGTCGCCTCGCTCGGAGAAGAGATGGCTCGCCGGGCCGCTGCCGATCAGAACACCGTCTTCGACGCGCCACAGGTCGACGACGTTACCATTTTTCAGCTTCGCCTTGTAGCCGATCAATTTGCCGTCCTTCTGTTGCGGCAGGATTTCGGCGAAAGCACCGGGGTTGGCCTCGGGATGGATCTTCCAACCGGTCAGATCCTTGCCGTTGAACAGAGGGACCCACCCCTCATCGCCGTGGTCTTGGGCGAGCGTGGGCAGCCAACCGACGATAAGAGCCGCCGAGATGACAACCAAGCCGATCCATTTGCCTCGCATTGAAGTTGGTCCTCGTGGAGGAAAGTTTTTCGGGTTTTTCGGGGAAACCATCGCGGCCGCGTGGCAGCGACGGGGGCCGATTACTTTTTGTTCGGGTCGGGCAGGACATAGGCCTGCGGGGCGACTTTTTCGAGGTTGGGGGTGACGTCGGCGTCCACGTTGCCAAACGCCCAACTCAATCCGCCAAGCAAGATCTGCTGGAACAGCGGGTTCTCCCACACATCTTCACGATGTCCCATGGAGGTGTAGAAGACCCGGCCCTTCTGATGCATCCTGGCCCACGTCGCGGGGAAGTTGGGCCGTTGGTAATCCAAATTCTTCATGCCTTGAGTGTCTTGCACGAGAATGACGTGCAAATCGGGAGCGAAATTCTTTAAGCTGTACCACTCTTCAAAGAGTTGGAAGTCCTTGACACTTTGGAGTCCGGGGAAATTCGGGCTGACGACGCGCATCCACGCCTTTTGCTGTTCGCCGTGGCGGACGAACTCGCCGCCGAGCATGCGGATGTACGGGTCCTGCTGTTCGGGCGGGTTATTCTTCCAGCCGCGCTCAGCGCTGTGGAAGGTGTCGCTGGCACAATGAGCGCCGACAAAGCCCTTGCCCGAAGCGACGAAATCCAACAGGGCTTGCTTGCCTTCGGGGGGCATGGGGGGCTGCTTGTCGCCGCCCTCACGGGTCAGATCTTCGGTGGTGTAGAAGAAGATCGCATCGAATTGCTTCAACGTTTCGGGGAGGAAGATTCGGCCATCTTTGGTGCAATGAACGTCGAAGCCGTGCTCGGCACCGAGCTTTTTGAAAATTCGATCGACCAGGCAGGTGCCGTCCGGTCCCAACTTCACCACGGAGTGCTCGAAGCCAGCTGAGCGAGTAAACACCAGCAATTTGCGTTTCTTTTTCTCGTCAGATCGTGCGCTCCAACCGAGCGGGAACGTCGAAGAAGCAGCCAAGGTGGCAAACGCGGCAGCGGCGCTGCGGAGGGCATCACGTCGATTCATGGAGAGTCCTCCCGGTTTGGGGAACAAGGCGGGATGCCGTTAGTGTAAGGGCAGAATCCACCGGAGCCAGCGGAAAAGAGGACATCGAAGTCACGAAAACGAGGCGACGGAGAGGGAGACCCGGCCACTTTGGGATCGGCTGGTTCGCAGAGGTTTCGATCTTGCCGATCGGGGGATTTTGGAAAATTCGGCAAAATAGGACAACTCCATCTTGCTTGCGTCGCCAAGCCCGCCTAAACCACCAATGCGTGAAAGTTGTAACAGCCCAAAGAGGATTGTGACATGTTCAAGCGAATGTTGGTCGCGGCAGTCGCCGTCGTGGCGGTCGGCCTGCTGACCGTCCCTGCGGAGGCGGTCGGCCGGCGGAACCGCTGTGCCGATTGCGGAGGCTGCGGCACCGCAGTAGCCCATGCGGATTGCGGGGCGTGTGGCACGACGACCGCCTGCCAGCCCCAGTACGCCACTCAAACCGTCACCTGCTACGAGCAACGGATTGTCGAGCGGCAAGTGCCCGTGCAAGTTCAGCGGATGGTGCAGAAGACCGTGACCGAACCGGTGACCTACCAGGTGCAAGTGCCGGTCCGAACCACCGAACAACGTCAAGTGATGACCTGCAAGACGGTGGCGAAGCAAGTTCCCGTTACGGTGACGGAATACCAATCCGTCACGGTGCCGGAGCAACGGACGGAAACCTACTACACGACGGTGACGAAGCAAGTTCCGTACACCTACACGGAAATGCAGCAAGTGACCGAGCAGGTGCCGCAACAGGTGACCACCTACAAGATGGTCGCCAAGCAGGTGCCCGTCACGATCACCGAGATGCAGCAGCAAGTCACCCCCGTGACGCGGAAGGTCACGACGTATCAAACGGTTCGGCGGACGGTGCAAGAGTGCGTGCCGGTTTGCCGGACGGTTTGTGTCCCGGTCTGCGACCCCTGCACCGGTTGCGTCCGCATGGTCCGCACGACGGTTCGGGAGAACTGCATGCGGGAGCGCGTGGTGTGTGAGCGCGTGCCGGTGGTGCAGGACGTGACCGTGAACGAGGTGAAGTGCGTGCCGGTGCAGAAGCAAGTGATGCAGACGGTTTACGAATGCGTCCCGGAAACCAAGCAAGTGATGGTGTCGGTGGTGCGCTGCGTGCCGGTGCAGAAGCAGGGAACCCGCACCGTGGCCGAGTGTGTCCCGCAGCAGCGGCAAGTGACGGTGAACGTCGTGAAGTGCCAGCCGGTGCAGAAGCAAGTGATGCAAACGGTGTATGAGACCGTGCAGGTTCCCGAAACGGTCAACGTCGAAGTGTGCACCTACA
>JAOAAM010000516.1 GCA_026418875.1 Gemmataceae bacterium
GCTCTAGAACTCATCTCGGCTGCTCCCAAACTCTATGGTGGACTCGGGCCGACCTCATTATGACACTCGTGTCAAACGTCGGCGGCACACGTAGCGCAGGATCGCCCGAGGTCATATCGCCCGGCAACCTCAAGCACCATCCGTCAACCTCAGGTGCCCGGGCCGACGCGACGTTTCTCCCACGGGAGAATTGCCTCCAGACGTTCACTCCTCCCATAATAGCCGAAAGTCTGGGGATCGGTTCACCGAGGTTGACCAACTTGCGGCCAGCGACCGGGAGACCGTGGTCCCAGATGGCATAGCAGGTCCGACGCTTCTCGACCCGGAAGCGCGTGTTGACGATGACCAGGAATCGTTGAGCCGAGCGAGCAAAACGTTCGGCCGACGTTGTGAGCGGCCATGATCCTCATCAGCGTGGCATGGATTTGGTTCCCGCTGCCGACTTGGTTCGCCCCCGTCACCGGGGTGGTTCCCGGCCGAGTCTCCCGGATCGTGGTCGCCTCCACCCCTCCGCGCTGGCGGTCGGATGGAGATAATCCGCCGTGGCTCGCCCCCTTTGGGGGCCATCTGCCGATGGCTAGTGTCGAACCATCGTCCCCACATCGAGGTTCCCGCGGCGTGCTGGCCCTCCTTGTTGTTCCTTTGAACTCCAGGTCGTCGAGAAGTCCTCCGGGCCTCCTGATCGGTTTTCGGGAGTTGCCCTTATGGAAATCGTCTGGTTGATTGGCGGCGCGTTGATCGGCGTGTCGCTAACACTCGGGTGGTGTTGGTGGCGTGGGTATGCCCACCTTCGTGACGGTGAGCGACGCCGCGCCGAGGCCCGCGCCCAATGCGAGGCCATCATCGCCCAAGCCCGACGTGAAGCGGAAAATCTGCTCCGCGAGGCCGACCTGCGCGCTAAGGATGAATTGCTGCAAAAACGCAGCGAGTTCAATCGGGAAGTCGAGCAAGCCCGGCAAGAATGGCGGCAACAAGAACGTCGATTGGAACAACGCGAGGACGAACTCAATGAGCGACGGCGGGCCTTGGCGAAAAAGCAGCATGCGCTCATGATTCGACGCCGACGACTGAAACGGCAACAAGAGCAATTCGAGACCCGGCAACGCGAATTGGAAACGTTGCTCGAGCAACAACGGCAGCGTCTGGAGGAGATCAGCGGCATGAGCCGCGAGCAGGCCGAACGCCTGCTTATGGATCGCCTGGAGCGCGACCTGACCGACCGCCTGGCGGCGCGATTGCAGCGACACGAGGAGGAGTATCGAGCGACCGCGGAGCAGAAAGCGCGGGAGATTCTCGCCTCGGCCATTCAGCGTGTGGCGGCGTCGCACACGGCCGACACCACCGTTTCCACCGTCGACATCCCGACCGATGACATGAAAGGCCGCATCATCGGCCGGGAAGGACGAAACATCCGCACGTTCGAGAAGGCGACCGGCGTCGATGTCATCGTGGACGACACGCCGGGAGTTGTCGTCGTCAGCGCCTTCGACAACATCCGCCGGGAAGTCGCCCGCCTCTCGCTGGTCAAACTCATCGCCGACGGCCGCATCCACCCGACGCGCATCGAGGAAGTCGTGAAGGAGACCCAAGACGAGATCGAACGACACATCCTCACCGTCGGCGAGCAGGCAGCCCAAGAAGCGAACGTCGGCCCATTGCACGAGAAGTTGTATCAGCTACTCGGCCGACTGAAATTCCGCACCAGTTACAGCCAGAATGTCTTGCAACACAGCCTCGAGGTGGCCCACTTGTGCGGCCTAATGGCCGAGGAATTGCGGCTGGATGGTCGGCTCGCCCGCCGTTGCGGCTTGCTACACGACATTGGCAAAGCGGCCGATCACGACATGGAGGGGGGCCATCCAAAAGGGGGTGCGGAGTTGGCCCGCCGCTACGGTGAGACCGACCCGCGAGTCCTCCACGCGATCGCCGGCCATCACGACGACATCACCTTGGATCACATCTACACCGTTCTGGTCGCCGCCGCCGATACCATCAGTGCCGCCCGGCCCGGTGCTCGTCGGGAGACCCTGGAGAAGTACGTCAAACGGCTGGAGGAACTTGAGGCGTTGGCCTTGAGCTTCCCCGGCGTGGAACAAGCGTATGCCATCCAAGCCGGGCGGGAGGTCCGGGTCATCGCCGACTCGCAACGGCTCAATGATGCCGAAGCGGTGAAGGTTTGCCACGACATCGCCCGGGCCATCGAGGAAAAAATGATGTTCCCCGGCGAGATCAAAGTCACCGTGGTGCGCGAAGTCCGAGCGACCGAGATCGCTCGATGACCCTGGGATCAAAAAGGCTTGATGTCCCGGCA
>JAOAAM010000519.1 GCA_026418875.1 Gemmataceae bacterium
GCGCTTCCACGGCGCTGATCGCGACGCAATCCAGCTCGTCACGCGAAACATAGTCCTGAGGGGATTGCTCCAGGGTTTTTCGCAAGAACGCGCAAGCATGCTGAACCATCGGCCAAGTCGGTGATCCGCCGACCGCCAACACACCCTGCACAATCCACGCTGCCGCCAGTGTTGGTTGTGCCGACCGCCAATGGCCCTCGGCCGTTTGAGCGCGGGCGAGGTAATCGACTGCTCGATCAATCGCGGGTTGGCCCAAGATCATCCCGTACCTTCCCAGGCACTCCAAAACCAACCCCGTGCATTCCGCGGGCGACCAAGTTCCGTCGGGTGTCTGGCGAGCCAACAACTCTTCCAACGCCGGCTCGAGCAGCAAGGCACGATCATCCGCGAGTGGGGTGGGCCGGGCCGCCACGGCCATCAACAGTCGCGCCAGGCGATCCGCCGGAGCGTTCGCTGAGGCTACCGTTTGAGACAAACGTTGCCAGAGCCAAGCATCGGCGGCCATCAACGCGGGATGGTCCTGAGGAAGTCCCGCCTCAATGAGCGAGAGGAACGAGTCGATGGTATCGTCGACGGCAAGCTGGTCGGACAGGGAATTGGTCAACGCCCCCGGCTCACGCTCCGCGGTGGTCAGTTCGTTCAGCAGACGGCGGCGAAGGGAGCCATCGGCGTCGTCCGAGATCGCATGCAGAGCCAATACGGGCAGGGCGGAGCCGATGGGCTTCCGATGATCTGAGCGTAGCCAGTCCATCAATTCCCGCCGAGCTTGCCGCAACCTTGGCCCCCCCGAGCCAAACCAACGCGGGGTTGAGTCAACTCGCCGCCAATCACGAACCACGTGGTTCAAGATGGCGTCGCGTGGGTTGGCCTCCGCAGGAACAACCGAGGCGAGGACGGCGGCCGAAAGTTGCTCGTCGGTCGAGGCGAACTCGCGAATGTCTCCGACAACCCAACGTGGCATCTGCCCCGTGCCCCGCAACAGCAGTCCCGCTCGGCTCGATAGGGAGATGGGGCCGTGACCCACCAGCCATTCCCGGGTTGGCCGCAAGACATCGTCGCTCACTTGATGCAGAACCAGGGCCAAGTACGCGATGACCGTGGTCTCGGGCGTGCCCCAGCCGCCCTTCCGATGACGAAAGTTCAGCAACTGGCGAATGCGAGTGGTTACCTCGCTTGGCAAGCAGCCAGGGACGTAAGCCGCGGCGATCAACCATTCTGCCAAGGCCATGCTGGCAGCAGTCTCGGGATCAAGCCAGGAGCCGTCGGCCCGTTGCCGGGAGATTAACTCCTGCCGCCAACATCCGACACGTGACCCGAGCGACTCCCACGGCGTCGGCCCGAGCCAATTCGTCGGTGCGGGGGATTCCACGCGAAACATGTCAATTTCAAGAAAGGCTTGCGTCATGGGACACGCCGAATTTGTCCATCGATCCAACTGCCGTATTGGCCGTCGCGGGGCGAGTGTACCCTGCCCCAGTTCCGGCCATCAAGTTCAACCCCGGAAGGACCACGGCACGGTTCGCTCGGCAATCCATACACTGTGACGAAGAGAAAGCTCGGGGAGAGATTCACATGCGGCACAGGATCGACCAACGGGTATGGATTTGTTGCTGGCTCCTCTTTCTCCCAAGAGGGATGCCCGCAGGCGAGATCGAATCCGCGTTGGAAGCGATCAAAGCCGTGGGCCGGGAGGGAGCCGGGAATGAACAAGCAAGCCGCCATTGGCGCGAAATCGTGAACGCTGGTCCGAAAGCACTGCTGCCCATCTTCCAGGCGTTTCAGGGTGCCGATTCCACGACGGCGAATTGGCTGCGCCTTGCCGTGGAGGCCATCCTCGAGCGGGAGACCCAAGCTGGTCGCCCCGTGGAGAAGAGCTTGTTCGAGTCCGTGGCCACCGATCGTTCCCGGCCCGCTGCCGCTCGGGACCTCGCTTTCGAGGTCTTGGATCAACTCGACCCGACCGCTCGAGAGCGACTGCTCCCCGGCATGCTCAACGACCCCAGTGCCCGGATCCGCCGCGAGGCCATTGATTGGGCATTGCGAGCTATGCCGAGCGCCGATCGGCTCGCAGAGCTTTTCACCATGGCACGAGACATCGATCAGGTAGAGCGAATCGCCAAAGAACTGAAAGGGCTCGGTCGAGAACCGGACGTGATTCAACACCTGGGACTGATCACCCGCTGGCAGATCGCAGGGCCGTTTGACAACTCCGGCTTGAAGGGCTTCTCGCAACCGTTGCCGGCGGAGGTCACCTGGCGCGATTACGCCACGGGGCATGATCGTGCGGTCGTCAACCTGTATCGGGCCTTCAACCTCAAACGGGGAGTTGACCCCGAAACGAAGACGAAGGCGGCGATTTATGCTCTGGTTCGCACCGAGGTGGAATCCCCCACGGAACAACCGGTGCAGATCCGAGCGGCGACACCGAATGCAATCCGCATCTGGCTCAATGGGCAGGAAGTGTTCGCGCGAGAGGAATATCACCACGGAATGAAGATGGATCAGCACGTCGGCCGGGGCGTGCTTCGGGCGGGTCGGAACGAAATCCTGGCCAAGATCTGTCAAGATGACCGGACTTATGAGTGGACTTTGGATTGGCAATTTCAGATGCGGCTTTGCGATGAGATCGGCGGTGCGATTCGAGTCAGGGTGCTGACCGCGCCCGAAGCGGAGCCGGACAAACCCGAAGCCACCAAGAAGGAGCCGATGCGATGATCCGAGGAGCCTTCCTCAGTTTGACGGTGTGGGTGTGGTGGTCGGCGGGATCGCTCGTGGCGGGCGATTGGCCGCAGTTCCGTGGACCGAACGGTCGGGCTATCGCTGACGACGTCAGTGTGCCCACTCGTTGGAGTCTGACCCCAGACAAGCGGGAGAACATCCGGTGGGTGGCGGAACTTCCAGGACGGGGTTTGTCCAGTGTCGTCGTGGCGGATGGGCGTGTCTACGTCACCGCCTGTGATGGTCCTGATCAAACGAAACTCATCACCCTCTGTTTCGACGCCCGCAGCGGGAAGAAACTCTGGCAGCGGAGTATCCTCGCCACGGGCGGCACCAACTGCCATCCCAAGACCTGCATGGCTGCACCCACTCCCGTCACCGATGGAAAGCACGTCTTCGCCCTGTTCGCCACCGCCGATCTGGTCGCGTATGATCGGGATGGCAATTTGCTGTGGTATCGCTCGCTCACGGGGGATTATCCCTCGATTACGAACCAAGTCGGCATGGCCTCCTCGCCGATCTTGGCTCAGGGGCGTGTGATCGTCCCGATGGATAATTCGGGAGAGTCGTTCCTGGCGGCCGTGGATGCTCAGACCGGAAAGAACGTTTGGCGAATCGATCGGCCACGCGACATCAACTGGGTGACTCCCCTGCTCCGCGGCGATGAGATCATTTTCCAAAACCCCGAAGAGCTTGTCGCTTACGACGTGGCCAGCGGCGAGAGGCGTTGGAGCTTTGCCGAGGGGAGGCGAAGCGAAATCCCCTCGCCCATCCTCGGACCGGGTGGCGAAATCCTCAGCCCGGGGTCGGAGTTGATCGCAGTGGAGCCGAGCAAACCCGGCGAGACACCCCGGGTTCGTTGGAAGTCGAGTCGGCTGCGCGGGGCGGCCCATCCCACCCCGTTGGTTTATCGCAATCGGGTTTTCGCCCTGAACGGCAGCTTCGTCCTCCAGTGTGGCGATGCCACGACAGGGAAGCATGTTTGGGACCTTCGGTTAAAAGGCCCGATCTCGGCATCGCCGGTCGCTGCCAACGGCCGGGTGTACGTCGTCAATGAACAGGGGCAGACGTTCGTCATTCGCTTCGATGACAAGGAGGGTAGTATTGAAGCGACGAACCACGTGAACGAGGAGATCCTGGCCACCCCGGCTATCGCCGATGGGGCGATCTTCCTTCGATCCGACAAGAAGTTGATCTGCATCCGTGGCGATTGATCGAGGACGCGGAAGCAACCGAAGCCTATGAAGCGTGGCCGTGGGCATCGGCGGGCGTTGCACCGTGGAACGCCCCGGCCGATCACGGCTCGACACGGGTTCCCAAGACTTCGAGGAAGCGCCGCAGCCAAGCGGGGTGGGCCGGCCACGCGGGAGCGGTGACGAGGTTTCCATCCACGTAGGCGGCGTCGATGGCCACTTCGGTGGCTTCCGCGCCCGAGTTGCACAATTCCGACAGAACAGCCGGATAAGCCGTGCACCCTTTTCCCCGAACGACGCCCGCCGCAGCCAGCAGTTGCGGACCGTGACAAATCGCCGCGATCGGCTTGCCTGCGTCAGCAAAGTGCTTGACCATGCGAATCACGTCTGGATTCCGACGCAGGTACTCCGGCGCTCGGCCGCCGGGAATCACGAGAGCGTCGTACAGTTCGGGTCGGATGTCGGCGAAGGTTGCATTCAACGTAAAGCGATGCCCCGGCTTCTCGCTATAAGTCTGGTGCCCCTCGAAGTCGTGGATTGCAGTCTGCACCCAATCGCCGCTCTTTTTGCCCGGGCACGCCGCATGTACCTCGTGGCCCACCATTTGCAGGGCTTGGAACGGCACCATGACTTCGTAGTCTTCCACGAAATCACCGACGATCATCAGAATTTTTTTCGTGCCCACGGTGGTTGCTCCTCAGAGGCCGCTGTTTCGCACGGTTGGCCAAGGCCCGACGGGGCGGGGTGTCGGCGAGAATCGATTTTGCCGTGAATGCCGGTCTTTCCGACGATTCGTTTGACACGCCCGGTTTTCGTTCTAGGGTTTGGTAACGACATCGCCCATTTGTCGTTCGCCCCGGCTGCTCCCCTCGCAGCCGAGAATGCCCTCGCCGACACCGGTTCCAGGACGCAGGAACCGCGGCTGGCTCGACACTGCACTGCTTTTTGCCCACAGACCGGCTCGGAACCCGGTCCCCGATGAAGGAGTCGCCATGCCCTGCCGCTCCGTCCGGCATCCGGGGTTGCACCTGGAACGGCTCGACGATCGTTCCCTGCCTTCGATCCACTTCAATCACGGAACATTGACGATCTTCGGCACCGGCGGCAACGACCGCATCGAGGTGGCCCGCGCCGGCAGTCAAATCATCGTCGGCGGACAGTCTTTCGATGCGTCGCAGGTTCAAATGATCGTCGTCGATGCCGGGGACGGCGATGACACCGTGACGATCGATCCGCAGATCACCGCCACGACGTGGTTGTTCGGCCGACTCGGAAATGATCGACTCGTCGGCGGCGGCGGACTCAATCATCTTTACGGCGGTCACGGAAATGACGTGTTGATCGGCGGACCGGGAAGGAACATCCTCGTCGGCGGCAGCGGCACCAATTCGATCCAAGCACAACCCAACGACACGGCGACGCCGGGGCAGCCTGAAGTCGGTCAGGCCCCGTCGCCCATGGGCCAACAGATCCTTGACTTGGTGAACCAACATCGGGCGGCCGCTGGCCTGGCCCCGCTGCAATGGAGCGTGCAACTGGCGTTCGGCGCCGATGTCCACTCGCGCAACATGGCGTCGATGGCCACGGTCGTCGGTCCGTCGGCGGCGATGGCTCACTTGCTGCTCGGCGTGAACGCTCCCACCTTGGGGAGTCGAGCCGACATCGCCGGATACGATTACCGCGCCTTGGGGGAGAATGTGGCCTATGGCTACGCTTCCGCCGCCGCGGTCGTCGATGCCTGGATGAACTCCCCGGGCCATCGCGCCAACATATTG
>JAOAAM010000543.1 GCA_026418875.1 Gemmataceae bacterium
TATGAGATGTTCATGGGGCCCCTTGAGGCCGTGAAACCGTGGAGCATGCGCGGCGTCGAGGGCGTTTTCCGGTTCCTCAACCGCGTGTACCGACTGGTCTGCGACGAGGACACCGGCGCGGTCCTCGATGCGGTCGCCGACGTTCCGCCGACGCGCGAGCAACAGCGCGCCCTACATGCCACCATCAAAAAAGTGACTGAGGACATTGAGGGCATGCGCTTCAACACGGCGATCGCCGCGATGATGGAATTCACAAATCTGTTGATGCCGCTTCCGGTTCGGCCCCGGAAAGTGCTGGAGACGTTCGTCCTCTTGCTCTCGCCTTTTGCCCCGCACATCGCCGAGGAGCTATGGTCGGCGTTGGGGCACCGGGAAAGTTTGGCCTACGAGCCATGGCCACGATTCGATCCCGAATTGGTCAAGGCCGAGGAGATCGAAGTTCCCATTCAGGTCAATGGCAAAGTCCGTAGCCGGCTGACTGTCCCCGCGGGCACGGGGGAAGAACGCTTGCGTGAACTGGCGCTGGCCGACGAGCGGATTAAATCGTTCATTGGCGATAAAAAAGTGCTGAAGGTGATTGTCCCCCGAGGACAACTGGTGAACATCGTCGTGGCGGGATAGCCCATGCGCATCGAACTTTACAGCTTGGGCTTCGATACCCCCAGAGTATCGTTTTATCTCTGGACTCCTTGGCGTGCCGCCACGTTGGAAGTCAAACTCTTCGAGTCCGTCGCACGCCTGCCGGGCCTGCAAGTCGAAAAAGGCGTGGAAGAGATGCGCGTGGACATCACCGAGCCGAAATTGTGGAAGCTCGCCGTCCAAGCCGTCGCTCGCGTGATCAAAGGCTGGCAAGAGGAGGCGATCCCGGGCAACGAGAAGCGATCCTGGCGCTGGTTGCTCGAAGCGGATGTTGATGCGGACGGCTACGACGACTACGGGGAAAAAGCGAGTATTTGGGGGTTCCTCCGCGTTTCGATCGACCGCGGCAACCCCGGCGAAGGCGAGAAGGGCGAAGATTTCGACCTCGACAATTTCGGCATTCAGATCTGGGGTCTGGATCGCTAGTCCGATTCGACGGCCTACGAATCAGCGTACCACTCGCCAATCCAGCAACCGTCGGTTCACGTCGACCCGAGCCGCCTCGACTCGAACTCGATCGCCCAGTCGAAAACGCCGCTTTTTCCGCAGACCCTCCAGCGAGTGCGAGTCCTGGTCAAATGCGTAATAGTCGTCGGTCAGCGAGCTAACGTGAACCAAACCCTCGACCGGGATTTCGACGGCTTGGGCATAGAACCCATAATCCGCGACTCCCGTGATGATGGCATTGAATCGTTCGCCGATTCGGCTCTCCATGTATTGCAGTAGCTTCCACTTGATGAGTTCGCGTTCCGCGGACTCAGCCCGCCTTTCGGTTCGGCTGCAATGCTCGCCGAGCGCCATCAGCTCGTCCCAATCGCCCCCGACTTTGCCGGTCTTCATCCATCGGCCCAAAAGGCGATGAACGGTCAAGTCGGGGTAGCGGCGGATGGGCGACGTGAAATGGCAGTACTCACCGCTGGCTAAAGCGTAATGTCCCTCCGCCGCCGGACTGTAGACGGCTTGCTTCAAACTACGCAACAGCGCGAAATGGATGGCGTGCTGTTCCGGCTTGTCGCGGCTCGCCTCCAGGACTCGTTGCAATGCGAACCGATCCCGATGCAAGTCTACCCGGTAGCCCAAGTGCCGGGCGAATTCCGCGAATGCTTGCAGTTTCTCCGGTTCCGGTGCCGGGTGAACTCGCCGGAGGAAAACCGCGTCCAGCGAGGCGAGATGCTCGGCCACGGCCTCGTTCGCCGCCAGCATGAATTCCTCGATGATCTGATGGCTGATGTCGTGGATTGCCAAGTGGGCCCCGCTCACTCGGCCCTCGTCGTCGTACTCCAATTCCGTCTCGGGTAATGACAACTCCAGCGCCCCTCGCTTTCGCCGTCGCTCCCGCAGAATTAAGGCGAACTCGCGCATGTTCATCAGCATCGCCGCGATTTCCGGGTCGATGCCGACGTCGGGGATTTTTTCCGCGGCTTGATCCGTCGGCAACTCGGCGAGGATGCGAGAGACCTCCTCGTAATGAAACCGTCGCCGATTGCGAATCACCCCGTGGGCAAACTCGGTGTGGATTCGTTGGCCCGAGGGGGTGAACTCCATCAGAACCGACTTCACGTAACGGTTCCGATCCTGTTGCAGCGAGGCCAGCGAATTCGAGATGACCTCGGGCAGCATCGGGACGACGCGCTGCGGCAGGTAGACGC
>JAOAAM010000118.1 GCA_026418875.1 Gemmataceae bacterium
CGCGAGACGGCATTGAACGTGGATGTTCTGAAGAGCTACGTCGGTCAAATCCGTGACTTGGGGCAACGGTTAGGCTTAGATGCGTCGGCGGTGGCGGCGATGATCGGTCAGGCTTTGCACCTCCCGGGAGTGGCTCCCGAAGCCGACAGCGTCGGGGCGCGATCCGATGACGATTGGGGTCTTCTCGAACCGATCGTGGCGCAGGCGGTGGATCGGCTCCAGGAGATGCGGCGGGAAGAGGGCCGTCGAATGGCCGAGGAGTTGTTGGCGCTGCGGGGCCGAATCGCATTTGAACTTCAGTTCATCCGTCAGCGGGCGCCGCAGGTCATCGCCGACTACCGGGAGCGCTTGCAAGTCCGAATCCGTGAGTTCCTAGGGCAAAACCAGGTGGAGTGGGAGACACCCGATTTGCTCCGGGAGGTCGCTGTTTTCGCCGACCGCTGCGACATCTCCGAGGAATTGGTTCGCATGGACAGTCACTTGGATCAGTTCCGAGATGTGGTGGAAACCGAGACCGACAGCCCGGGCCGAAAGCTGGAGTTTTTGGTCCAAGAGATGAGTCGGGAGACCAACACCATCGGCTCGAAAGCGAGCGACACGCAAATCGCTCGTCACGTGGTGGAGATCAAAGCCAACTTGGAGCGAATCCGAGAATTGGTGCAGAACGTCGAGTGACCCGAGTCGAGATGGTGCAAAATTATCGTGGGGCCTCTGCTGATTATTTCCGGTCCGAGCGGCAGCGGGAAGTCGACCATCGTTTCTCGGCTGATCGCGATGCCGGAGTTGCGGCTGCGGCAGTCGATTTCGGCAACCACTCGACCCCGCCGGGATGGAGAAAGGGACGGCGAGCACTATTTCTTTCTGACCGACGAAGAATTCCGCTCCATGATCGAGCGGGGAGAATTTTTGGAGTGGGCCGAGGTCCATGGCAGGAAATACGGCACGATCCGTCGCCTGGTGGATGAGTGGCGAAGGGAAGGGTGGGGGGTTGTGTTAGTGATCGACGTGCAGGGGGCCGAGGCGGTTCGGCGGGCCTATCCCGAGGCGGTGTCGATCTTTGTTAAGACATCATCGTTGGAAATTTTGGAGCAACGGTTGCGGCAACGGCAAAGTGAATCTGAGGAATCGATCCAACGCCGACTGGCCAACGCCCGGGGCGAGTTGGCGCGGGCCTCGGAATTCACCTATCAAGTCGTGAACGACGATTTAGACCGGGCTGTCGCGGAGATTCGTTCGATCATCTTGGACCATAAACGGGAGGACTCGAAGCATGCTGGATGAACTGAAAGAGGAGGCGATCGTCAACAAAGTTGGGGGCCGCTTCAAGCTGTCCACGTTGATTCAAAAACGGATGATCGCTCTGAACACCGGGGCACGTCCGCTGGTGGATCTCCGGACGAATGACAAGATGGCCATCGTGATCGCGGAGATCATGCAGGACAAGATTTACTTGGACGTGAATAATGAAGTTCGTGTCCGGACACAGACGGCCCAGGAGACGATCCGTGACGCCATCTTCAACAGCAACACCGATTAGTCGGGATCGGCTCTCCAAGCGGCATCGCTGAATCTCGGGCGGCGCGACCGTGGAGCGGACAATTTAGATGTCCCATAATCCACGGTCGTTCCGCCGACGAACTTTCTCAATCTCCTCGGCGGTCAATTCACTCTGAAAACTCAACTGGCTGAGATCCAAGTCGTTCGTCTGCGGCGTGCTCGGTTGAGGGGGAGGCTCCGGAGGCGGTCCCGAGTCTGTTCGTTTCTTCGCCCGAAGTTGGAGTTTGATCGGGATTTCGCGGAATGGCGAATGATCGCGTAGATACTTGATCAAATAACGCTGGTACGATGCATCGAACAGTTCGGGGCCATTGGTAAATAACACAACCGTGGGCGGATTCACGGCCGCTTGGGTGGCGTAATAGATTTTGCCGTGACGGTTCTGCCGCAGCGGCGGCGGTTGGGCTTCGTAAGCCGCCTGGATCAGTCGGTTCAGATCGCCGGTAGGCAAGCGGGCGTTTGCTTGCTTGTAAAGGTGCTGGGCGAGATTCAGCAGCCGCCACACATTCTTGCTTTTCTTCGCGGTGATAAAGGCCATCGGCACGTAGTCGAGCATGGGGAACATGGCCCGCATGTAGTCGGCGTATTGCTCGGTGGTGAGACGATCTTTCGCCAAGTCCCACTTGTTAATCACGAAGATCGCCGGCTTGTATTGCTCGACGATGTATTCGGATAGCTGTTTGTCGACCTTGCTGACCCGCAAGCGTGGATCGAAGAACAGGAGGACGACGTCGGCCCGGCGGATCGAGCGCTCGGCACGAGCCAGGCTGTAAAACTCGATGTCGCCCGAGATGCTGCGGCGTCGTCGAACACCTGCCGTGTCGATGGCCACGAATACTTTGCCGTCTCTCTCGAAGCGGACGTCGACACTGTCGCGGGTTGTGCCGGCCACTTCGCTGACGATCATACGTTCCGTTTGAGCCAGAGCGTTGATGAACGTGCTTTTCCCGGTGTTTCGACGGCCGACGATGGCCAACTTCATCTCCACGGGAGGCGGAGGCACCTCTCCTTCGGTCGCTGGCAACGCCTTGAGGATTGCCTCGAGCAACTCGTCTTTGTAACGTCGCTGTTCGGCACTGAATGGCAGGGGGGCGCCTCGGCCGAGCGAGTAGAATTCGACGCCCCGCGCCTCCAACTCGGGCACGTCACACTTATTCGCCACCAGAAGCACTGGCTTGCCCACCGAGCGCAGGCGGCGGTTGACCTCCTCATCGAGCGGCACGACACCGGCGCGAATGTCCACGACGAAGAGGATCACATCGGCCTGATCGAGGGCCATTTGAATTTGGCGCTCGACCTCGGCCGTCAGATCGTCATGATCCTCGATGCCGATGCCGCCCGTGTCGACCAGCTCGAAATACTTGCCTTTGGCTTCGATGATCGTCGCCACGCGATCGCGGGTGACGCCGGCCGTCGGATCGACGATGCTGATTCGCTTTCCCGCCAGGCAATTCAGCATCGACGATTTGCCGACGTTCGGTCGACCGACAATCACGACCACCGGCAGACGCATGCCAAACTCCGAAACAATCGATCCGCCTCCAGGGCTGGTGTCGGCCAGAGACCCATCCCGGAGTGGCCATCCCGAGCACGGCCCGTGTCGGCCAAAGCCCCTGTCCGAAAAAGACGATTCGTCTGAAAAGTACTACTACGAGGATGGTTCTGAGTTTTGCAGTAGGTGGCCCAATTTGTCACGTTTGGTTTCCAAGTAGCGGCGGTTCTGATCGTTGGGCGGCACTACCAACGGCACCCGTTCGACGATTTTGAGGTCGTGCCCCTCCAG
>JAOAAM010000608.1 GCA_026418875.1 Gemmataceae bacterium
GAGCCACAATGGCACGTCATTCAGGATGCTGTGCAACAAGGCATGGCTCAATCCATCCCGCCGATCCTGCTGAATGTGTTCTCCCCAGAAGGTGTAGACCATCAGGTCATCGGTGCTGCTCATCCCGCGTGGTTGGGCGACGAAGAAGGCTCGGCGCTTAGGCAAGCTCGGATATCGCGACTGCATGAACTTTTCGTATTGGTCGCGATCCTCGAAGAGATAGACGTAGATCAGCGCGGAGGTGGGCGGCGTCGGTAGTTGCAGTTCGGCGAGGATTTCCTCCCGAAGTTTCCCGAGTTCGCGGAACAGGGGCAGGTCGGGCCGCAGTTCGAAATCGGTCACGAAAACGAACTGCGAGACTCTCTGCGAATGTTTCGTGGGGAGACCCGGGGCGGGCTTGGGCGGTCGAGGAGTTCGGCTGGAAAGGATGGATTGCCGCAGCAGATCGCAACCGCTGAGGCATGCTCCCACCAAAAACAGGCAGAGCCACACGGCGGGCCGGGCGGGTGGTCGATCAACGCTGAATCGCATCAAGCGCGTCCCTCGGACTCGGGGCATCCGCTGCCGCCGATCGGGCACATTAGCCAAAACTGCCCCGCTTCGCCAGAGCATTCGCTTCCTAACCGAGTGGCCGCTCCCGCAGTTCGTTTCGCTTCCGTTTTCGCTCGGTGGCTCGGGCGATGGCCCGCCACCAAGATTTCCAGTTTCGCCACTCAGCCCAATCTTGTGCCAAATACGTCCGCAAAAATCGCAGCCGATCCGTCCTCGTGAGCGTCGCAGAACGGAGAAAGCTAGCGTTCAAGCGTGCGAGGTTCTGATACCGTCGAGCATGTGAGATGCGTATCGGCCGCCAAGCCCCCGCGAGATCAATGATCCACGGAATTTCCTGCCCCGCCGAATCGACATTCCAAAGCAAGTTACTCGCCTTCAAGTCACGGTGGACCCATCCGCGTTGGTGAATGGTGCGAATCAGGCGAGCGACCGCTTCGATGCGTTGACGACGCAAGGTCGGAGGAGTGGTGAAAAGAGCCTCGGGCAGGGGGATGGCGCGATCCAGATAATCCGTCAGTAAAATCGAGCCGCGACCATCCGACGATCGGTAGAGGAGCAACGGCCGGGGAGTCGGGACCAGGCAATCACGGAGTCGATGGCCATTCATCCAGGCACGTCGATCGGGTGACGGCATCACGGCATCGAGAATCCGCCGCCATCGACCTCGGCCACGCATCCATTTCACGATCACTGCCCGCCGGCCTCCCGCCGTGCCAAGGTCGAGAACGGCCACCCAGGAGCTTGGCGAATGTTTCAGCACTGCCTTGGCCGTGATCGGCGGCGTCGGGCCGCACCACGCGCTGACTTCTTCAAGCCAGGGAAAATCAGAGACACGGAAGACCTCACCGCTTGGTACCGAATGATGTTCAAATCGCCTGTTGCTCCTCAGACAGCGATAAGCCCATTTCTTCCACAGTCGGTGGTTTCCCGCATCAGCTTGTGCTTCGATTTGAGCGGGCATCGTGGGGGTCGGCTGCCAGTCCGGCTGCAATCGAGCGCGCTCTGCAACGTAAGCACCCCAGCAGCGACGCCGATCTGTTCGGTGAGTCCGCAGCACGAACCACCGATTCAAGAGCGCGAGGTTACGGATCGTCTCTCGGCGAGACAACGGCACGCCCCAACGGGCAGCACCGAGATCAAGGAGGAGGAAGCGTCGAGTGCCGTCCGCCTGTAATTGCACCAGGATATTTCCGGGGTGCAAATCATCATGTCTCAGTCCGGCGACGTGGACCTTTGCCAGGAATCGGCCGAGGTCCCGGCATAGCTTCTGGCGCTGGCCGGGATCGTCCCAGGACCGGCTTTCGAGGTACTGTTGCAGCGACAGGGAGTCACAGCAGGTTTCCGTGAGCAGGTAGCTAGAGCCATCGTCAACCACGCCGAAACCGAGCGACCGTGGCACACCGAGATGGTAGCTTGCCGCATCACACAAACGGAGATGCTCTCTTCGGGCAGCCGGCCCCCGGACTGCTTGGGCGAGTCGGCCAAGAATTCCGGGGCGTGCATGAAAAAGTTTCAGGTGGAAGTCGAGACCTTGGAGGTTCATCCGGAACACCGAGCGACCGGAACCACGCTTCACGAGCCGGGCCGACTCCCGCCAGTGTCCCTCCTCGATTGCCGATGCGATGTCCCGCAGCGTGTCCTCGTTTTCGCTGGGGAAGCCAAACCATTTCACCGCCTTGGCCATGGGCTGCCCCACCTGTTCATGCGGCCGACGGAACCGAAATCGCACCGAGGCGTTGGAACAAATGACGCCAAGCGGTCCGCATTGCTGTAAGTGAGAAGTGTTGCTCGACCTCACGGCGACCCGCCTTGCCCATACTTTGGCGGAGGTGCGGATCTCCGGCCAAAGCCCGGACCGCTTCGATCCAATCGTCCGTGGAGTCGCAGTGATAGCCGGTTGTGCCATGCTGAACGATTTCCTGTTGCACGCCGACTGGGTTGGCCAACACGGGCAACCCGGCCGCCATGTATTGCAACAATTTCAAGCCGCATTTGCCGCGGCTCCAGTCATCGTCAGGCAACCAGGAAATGCCGATATCCGCCGTGGCGAGCACGTCTCCCTCGTTTTCCTCGCTCCAAGTATGAAACTCGACACGAAGGGACGACAACCGGATCGGCCGATCGCAGATCAACACGAGGGTAGCACCTGGGCAGGCGCGACCAATCGAATCCAAGCGGTCGGCAATGCGCTCCAGACCTTGCAGCGTGCTGGATGAACCAATCCATGCCAGACGCGGGGCCCGACACTCCGCTTGGTGATGGGCGATCCGATAACGATTGGGGTCGAGACAGGTGGGGATCAGCGAGACGAGCGCGGGATCGGTGAAACGTGCGGCTTGATCGGCCAAGAAGCGGTTGCCGGCGACGATGAGGTCGGCCTCCTCGATGATCGAGCGGAATCGGCGAAGCCGACGGCCTGAGACCAGCCCCCGCGGAGAATAGGAATCGCGCAGCCAGACAGCGTCATCGAAGTCGAAAATCAGGTGGCGAGCACCGCGACGTAGCCACCGACGCGACCATCCGCTGAGCAGACGCCGCTGCACCAGCACGGCGTCTGAAGAAGGTGGCCCTGAGAAAATACCGGGTGCCTTGGTCTCGTACCGAAGGACTCCACCGTGGGCCGCAACAAGCGGTTCCAGCGGTCGAACTCGATAGCGGCAGCAGACGTGGTCGAATCCTTCGACAATCGCGGTCAATTGCACGCTCCCCTCCTTGGGATCGATCCGCCATGCGAGTCTATCGGCGGCGCATCATGGCCTGGCGAATGGTTCGTTCCGCCTCGCGTTGCTTGGTTGCTTCACGCTTGTCGTGCATCTGCTTGCCACGGGCCACGGCTAATTCCACCTTGGCCAAACCCCGGCGAAAGTACAGTCGCAACGGCACCAAAGTAAAGCCCCGTTGCGCTGCCTTCCCCGCGAAACGGGCAATCTCGCTCCGGTGCAACAGTAACTTCCGAGGCCGCTTCGGGCGATGATTCTGCCGGTTGCCCATCGAGTATTCAGGGATTTCCGCCCCGATAAGCCAGACCTCTCCGTCCTCCACCTTGGCATACGCGTCTTCCAGGCTGGCCATCCCCTCGCGCAAGCTCTTCACCTCCGTGCCACAAAGCACCAGCCCGCATTCGAGCTTATCCACAATTTCGTAATCGAATGTGGCGCGCTTGTTGCGGCAAACGACCTGGATCTCCTCCTCTGGTTTACCCTTTTTCGGATTGGACTTCGCCATGGACTGCCATCCCATCATTCGGTCACTGAACCTATCGTAACAACATAGACGCCCACGGTAAACGCCACGTCCCCCCTCGGAGCCATCGCCCTCATGCGCCGCTACGTCATTCTCGAACACGACCACCCACATTTGCATTGGGATTTGATGATTGAATGGGGCGGCCATTTGAAGACTTGGCGTTTGTCGGCCCCTCCGACTCGAAACGAGTCGGTGCCGGCAGAGGCCTTGGCCGACCATCGGTTGATGTACCTCGACTACGAGGGTCCCGTCAGCGGCGGCCGGGGGCACGTGATCCGATGGGACTCGGGCCACGTCACCGAAGTCCAACAGGACGAGGGGGCATTGTCGTTCCGACTGTCGGGCCGGCGACTGAACGGCACGATCTGCCTTCAATCCACAGCAGACGGAGCGGTGATCTGCACTTACTCGGACTCGGCTTCATAACGCCGTCGATTCATCGACACTGCAGGCCCCCAGGCGAAGGGCGCGGTCGACCTACCGCCGAGACGCAGTTGTTGCTCCAACAACTCGAACTGCTCCATGACGATCGGCGGGTTGGGTTGATCTGGTTGCCAGCGCACCAACGCCACGGGGTTGCGACCGTGACGATACCACGTCACTTCCGCCTTCCAGGACGAGGCATTCTCCGCGATGCGTTCGAGAATCGATTGAACGGCCAGCGGCACAACACCGGCACGCACGTCGAGAATCTCCACCGCCAGAAGATTGACCTCCTGAGCAACGAGCCAAATTTTCAAATCCACGGTGATCACCGTGCTCCAGAAACCTCGACCATATCGAAACGTCAAGCGAAGCCGATCCGGCTCGATCGACACCCGCGGCGAGTGGATGTCCTCGGGTAGGTGAAAGGGCTGAACGCGGAAGAACTCCTCCGCCAGATAGCTGTTGATCTGATCGGTCGTAAACGTTTCGGACCACTGCTCCTCGCCATTCCCTACAGCGTCCATCAGGTGCCGAAAGCGTTTGGTGAACTCGGCCGAAAGTTCCCGCCGTTGCTCCCCCTCCGGAGCAGCAACTTCGCGATAACTCGCCGGCTCGATGCGCAAGAGCATCCCAACGACGAGGAGGATCGCTGCCAGCAAGGAAACAACGATCAATCCGTCTCGAAGATTGCGACGATGACGCATGAGCGCACACTCGGGGATTGGGGAAAAATCGCTGCCGGGCACGATCGCCAAGATGTGAGGCGGAAAGTTAACCGCGACCGACTTGCCGGTCAATACCGGTTTTCATCACTCGGGGCGGATGTCACTCGGGCGCGGCTTGGTTCGATCAAAGACCGGCGGCAAGCGAAGCGATTTGATACGTGAGTAGCGCCCCAAGATAGGCCAAGGCCGTCATGTAAACAAATGTGAAAGCGGGCCAAAACCAACTTCGAGTCTCCCGCCGAATGACCGCCAAGGTCGAGGCACACTGACAGCAAAGCGCAAAGAAGACCATGATCGATAACGCCGTCGGCACCGAGAACACCGGACGCGAGGGGTCGTCGTCCCAAACGGCATCGCGGAGGGCTTGGCCCAAGGTTGTGGTCCCCGGGTCATCGGCCTCGGCCACCTCGGCCACATCGACGGCACCCACGTTGTAGACGATGCCCAGCGTCCCCACCACAACTTCCCGAGCCGGAAAGCTCGCGAGCACCGCCATACCAATCCGCCAATCCCACCCGAGGGGGCGGACGAGCGGTTCGACGAGTCGTCCAGCCCGCCCCAACCAGCTTTGCCGCCGCCACTGTCCT
>JAOAAM010000652.1 GCA_026418875.1 Gemmataceae bacterium
AGATGTGTATAAGAGACAGGCTACCAGTTGCTCGGCCGACGGGAAACCATCGAACTGCTGGACCGCATGAAAGACATCGGCTTCCGCGAGTCGACCCGTTCTGGTCTGAGCTTCGCCACGGACGATCTCAAGACGCCGCAAATCAAGGAGTCGGTGATTCGCGAGAAGGAGCGGGAAGTCGAGCGGCTGCGCAAACAGTACGAGCGTGGGCTGTTGACCGAGAAAGAGCGTTACAACAAGGTGGTCGACCTTTGGACCACGGCACGCGACATCATCCGCGATCAGTTGATGAAAGATCTGGAGAATGACCGCCGCGATGGCAAACCCTATCTCAACCCGATCTTCCTGATGGCGCACTCCGGTGCCCGTGGCGGTGTCGAGCAGATCCGCCAATTGGCTGGGTTCCGTGGGTTGATGGCTCGTCCCTCGGGCGAGATCCTCGAGACCCCGATCAAGGCCAACTTCAAGGAAGGCCTGAGTGTGCTGGAGTATTTCAGCAGCACGCACGGGGCGCGGAAGGGCCTGGCCGACACGGCTCTGAAGACGGCCGACTCCGGCTACCTGACCCGTAAGCTGGCCGACGTCGCCCAGAACGTCGTCGTCACGATGCACGACTGCGGCACCACGCTCGGTGTGAGCAAAGTGGCGATCTACAAAGGCGAAGACATCGAGCGCAGCCTTTCGGAGGCCATCCGCGGACGGGTGAGCCGAAATGCCATCTTCGACCGAGGCGAGCAGATCGTCGGCGAAAACGAGATGATCACCGCGGAGAAGGCCCGCGAACTCGAGCGCCGCGGCATCGACAAAGTGATCGTCCGCAGCCCGATGACCTGCCAAGCGCCCCTCGGTGTGTGCCGGTTGTGTTACGGCATGGACCTCTCCACCGGCGCCCTGGTCGAGGAGGGGATGGCCGTCGGCATCATCGCGGCACAGTCGATCGGTGAGCCAGGCACCCAACTTACCATGCGGACTTTCCATATCGGCGGCGTGGCCACCAAGGTCGGCCCCGTGGAGAGTGACGTCAAAGCCAAGAAGGCCGGCGTCGTCCGTTTCGAGCGGCTCAACATCGTCACCAACGATGCCAACGAGCAAATCGTGCTGTCGCGGAACGGCGAGATCGACCTGATGCGCGGTGACGAGGTCATCGACCGCTATTTCGTGCCGTACGGCGCTCGGTTGCTGATCAAGGAGAATCAGCAGGTCAACCCCGGGCAGCAATTGTGCAATTGGGATCCGCACTCGACGCCGATCTTCGGCGAGATCGGGGGCATCATCAAATTCGAGGACATTGTCGAGAACGAGACGATGCGGCGGGAGCGCGATGCCTCGGGTGCTGACCGTATGGTCATCATGGAACACCGCGGCGAATTGCACCCGCAGATCATCATCGTCGATGAACAAGGACAGACCCTGGCCAGCTACTACATCCCGGAAAAGGCTTACCTTGAGGTGAAAGAGGGCCAGAAAGTCTCCGCGGGCACCCTCTTGGCCAAGACGCCCCGGGAGCAGAGCGGCACGCAGGACATCACGGGTGGTCTGCCACGGGTCACGGAGATTTTCGAGGCGCGCCGCCCGCGCGACCCCGCCGTGTTGGCCACGGTCGCCGGTCGGGTCCGGCTAGGCGAAAAGAAACGCGGCAAGCGGATTATCTGGATTCAGCCCGAGGACGAGCATGGCCGACCCGTGGGCAAGGAGGTCGAGCATCAAGTGCCCCCGGGCAAACAGATGCGCGTGCACACCGGCGATTTCGTCAAGGAGGGCGACCCGCTCACGGCCGGCCCCAAAGTCCCGCAGGACATTCTGGACATCCGCGGCCCCGAAGAAGTGCAGAGCTACCTCGTGCAAGAGGTTCAAGCCGTCTACCGCGGCCAACGGGTCGATATCGATGATAAGCACATCGAGATCATCGTCGCCCAGATGCTGCGCAAAGTGAAAGTCGGAAAACCCGGGGACACGGGTCTGCTGCCCGGCTCGGTGATGGATAAGTTCAAGTTCAAAGAGGTGAACGAACGGCTGCTCAAGGAGTGCGTCAAGATCAAGGATCCGGGCGACTCTCGCTTCGAGGCGGGCAAGATTGTCAGCCGCGAGGCTTATGAGGAGGAAAAGGCCCGGCTGCAAGAGATGAAGAAGAAGCCGCCCACTTGGGAACAGCCCCAGCCTGCCGAATCTAGCGTCGTGCTGCTGGGCATTACCAAGGCCGCGGTCCAGTCCGACTCGTTCATCAGTGCTGCCTCGTTCCAGGAGACGACGAAAGTTCTGACCGAGGCCGCGCTTGCCGGAAAGGTGGACCACCTGGTCGGTCTGAAAGAGAACGTCATTCTCGGCCACTTGATCCCCGCCGGCACTGGCTTCCGCCTGTTCCAGGAAAGCGAAGTCCGGATCGCCTCGGCCGAAATGCCCTCCGCAGAAATGGTGCCCGACGAACAGCCCGCGAACGCCTGACGGCCGCACCGGGCGGTTTCCGACTCACGGACTCAGGCGGCCTCCGTTGCTCTCGTCTCTCGAAACGCTCTTGGGTTGCCCCGGTTGAAAATCGACCGGGCAACCCTGTCCGCGTTCCATCGGTCACCCGATTGAAAATCGACTCGGGCGATGCAAGTGACGCACTTGGTCGCCTGAGTTGAGATCGACCGACTTTTGGAACGTCGCACCCTTCTTCTCTCTTCGTCCTGAGCGTTTTTTCATCGAATTGCGCGAGATGCGGCCGAAGCAGCCGTCGAGGATGGAAAATCTTGCCATCCCGGATTGTTGCGTTCAACGTTCGATGGTCCGAAAGGCTTGCATCCGAACCGAGTCTGCCCGTATCATCGAAAGTGTGTGCGTCAAGCAAACACAGGAACGGGGAGCCTCCGATGAACGGCTTTTTCAGGGTCATGGTCTCGGGCTTGCTGCTTGTCGCGGTCGGCAGCCTGTCGGCTCAGGAAAAGAAGCGCGACGTGAGCTTCCTGACCCTGGACGGCATGGAACTGAAAGGGACGTTCTATCCCAGCCCGCGGGGCGGTTCACCCGTGGTGCTGTTCATTCACAAGATCGGCGGCAAACGCACCGATGGCGAATGGGATGCGTTGGCGACCACGTTGCAGGACAAAGGCTACGCCGTGTTATCCTTCGACCTGCGGGGACACGGATCCAGCACCCGCATCGCCAAGCCTGAATTGTTCTGGAGCGCCCGCTTCAATCAAGTCCACTTGGCACGTTACGATCCGAAAAAGAAGACGTTGGGATTAACCGACTTCCGCACCAGCTATCTGCCGTACCTCGTCAACGACATCGTGGCGGCCCGGCAGTTTTTGGACAATGAAAACGACAGCGGGGCCATCAACACCTCGAACATCGTGGTCATCGGAGCCGAGGACGGGGCTGCCCTGGGCTTTTTCTGGATTGTCTCGGAATTTCGGCGTGGTCCGTTGTATTTGCCGTCGCGGGGGAATCTTTTCGATTTGCAGATCTTGCCCTCGGGACCGGAGACCGCAGGCGATGACATCGCCGGGGCGATTTGGTTGTCGTATAAGCGTCATTTGGGGTCGCGGAGCACCATCTCCGTGCCGTATCAGACGTGGATCAGCAACAAACTGCTCGACCCGGTCCGCGATCAGGTGCAAATGTGGTTCGCCGCCGGGGCCAAGGACGCCCAGGGGATCGAAGACGCGAATTACATGTACGACACGGTACTGCGCGCCGACAAGAAGAAGGACCGGCTGCCTCTGACCTCGAAAATTCCCATCGAGGGGACCTCATTGCGAGGAATCGCCCTCACCGGGCAGAAGGGTCTGCCGACGGTCGAGCGCATTGAGCAGTTTCTCTCGAAAGCATTCGAGATGAGGCGGGAGCGAGTCAGCAAACGCCGCGACGCCGCCAATCCGCCGCTCTTCGTGGATCCGACGCGCTATTTCTTCCGTTGAGCGGCGTTGGTGGCGGGTCCCTCCACTGGTCCGCAGGCAGTGCCTGCCTGTCCGAGGTCGCCCTTCGGCAATTCACCTCAAGATCGGCTCGCAACAAAGGTCACTTCGCCCGCGGGTGAAACTGCCGATGGATCGCGCGGAGCCGATCCCGGTCAACGTGAGTGTAATTTTGGGTGGTGCGGATGTTGGAGTGACCAAGAAACTCCTGCACCATCCGGAGGTCGGCTCCGCCGGCCAGGACGTGCGTGGCGAAGCTGTGGCGGAGGGTGTGCGGGCTGACCTTGCCCGGCAGACCGAGGCGACGAACGTATTTTTTCACGATCACCCACAGCATTTCGCGCGTTAGTTTTTTGCCGCCCCGGCTGACGAAGACCCACGGCGTCTCCGCCCCCCGCAACAATCGTGGCCGGAACTCCGTCAAGTAACTTCGCAAGGCAGCAATCGCTGGCCGGCCCAACGGCACCACACGCTGCTTCCTCCCTTTGCCGAGACAACGGACGAAACCGGCGTCCAGGTGCGTGTCCTCCAGACGCAGGCCCACCACCTCCGAGGCCCGGCAGCCCGTCGCATATAACGTCTCCAGAATCGCTCGATCCCGCAAGAAAAAGCGGTCGGTCGGTCGGGGACCACGCAGGAGCTTTTCGACGGCTTCGGGTGACAAAACCTGCGGGATCCGCTCCCACAACGTGGGCGAGGCCAGCAATTCCACCACGTTCGAGGGAGTTTGCTGCTCAAGCCGGAGGAAGCGGTAAAAGACTTTCAGCGCGACCAGGTGCCGGGCGATGCTGCTTGGCTGCAATCCTTCCTCGCGCAAACGGGACAGGTAGCGGCTGAAATCCGCGAGGGTCGGCTGGCGGTAGTCGCGCAGTTGACCTTCCGCCACCCATTGGGCGAACCTTTCGAGGTCTCGGCCGTAGGCCAACAGCGTGTTCGTCGCCGCCCCGCGCTCCGTCGAGAGGTAGTGCTGGAAGGCTTTGATGTCTTGGTGCAATTCCAACAGCGGCGAGGTCATCGTGAAGGCCCCTCCCTGATTGCCGATTCGGCGAATCGGGGCCGACCCATCCAGTCAAAATCGGCCAAGCCTGCTAACGGGAGATGCCCAACGCGCGAATGATGCCGCCAAAGACGCTGGAATGGCGTGTTTTCGTATCGGAGTCGGCTTGGACGGGCACCAGTTTCATCGCGACTTGATGGATGTCGCTCAACACTTGGCTTCGCGGTTCCCGCAGTCGAAGGGGCAACCCCTGGTTCACCGCCGTGCTGACCGAGGCATAATCGGAGCAGACGGTCATCATGTCGTTGTTGTTCAGCATCGCCTTCAATCGGGCCAAGCCGAAGCCCGACAGGTCCGGGTCATAACGATTGAGCAGCATCTGCACGGGCTTGCCCTCGAGCTTGTCGGCCACCATCTGAAATGCCCGGATCGAAGGAACTTTCTGTTCGCCCACCAGCACCACCTTATCCGCCGCCATCAACGTGTCGAAGTAGATCGAGTCATAAGTGCAAGGAACGTCCAGCACGATGATGTCCGCCAACTGTTGCAGGCATTCGATCAAGAGCAACACATCGGCCGACGACACCGACAGCGGGGTGACCGTTTGATAAGGCCCCGCCAGAATGCTGAAACGATCGACGATCGGCGTCAGCGCTTGCTGCATGAAGTAGAGGTCGATCCGGTGAATGTCTTTCAGAAGTTCATAGGTGGTGTAGCGCGGCTCGACGTTCAGATACAAAGGCAACTTGCCCATTTGCAAAGACAATTCGGCGAGGACCACCCGAACGTCGGGGTGGGCTTGCGAAATCTCGAAGGCGATGTTGATGGCCAAGGTGGTCGCCCCGCAACCTCCGGTGACACCGGCCACGGCGATGACCTGGTTTTTGCTCGGCAGGCCGAACTGGTTGCCGATGCAATCGAGGGCTAGTTTGAAGTCGTCGGCTTGCAGGGGCAGTGTCACCACCTGGCTAGCCCCCATCCGCATCGCCATGATCGGGATGTTGGCATCCCCCCGAGCGTCGATCAACAGCAGGATGGGATGGCCGGGGAAGAAGCTGCTCAGCCGTTTAATCGCCGGGAGTTCGTGAGCCGAATCGAGGTGGACAATGAATAGTCTCTTCGCCGGTTCGGAGGTCGCCGGGGCGACAGATCGGCTCTTGCTGCTTTTGCTCTTCGATCCTGCCGATTCCCCTGAACGAAGGCTGGCGATGGCACTTTCCACGCCCAAGAATTCCGCCTCGATGCGGACCGCATGGACGGAGAGTTCCAACCGCAGAAGTTGAAGGAGGTCTCCTCCGCAGCCGACGAGCACGACGTTCAGTGGGTACATGTTGCCACGTCCAATCCGTTCCCATGCCGTCGCGTCCCCGGATACCGTTCATCGGCTCGGAGCCACGGCGGACTGACGGTAAAGCCCAAGCACCTTGTGCGGCAGGGTAGTTCTGGGGAACCTGTGAGCGAAGGTTCGGCTAGCCGCCTATGGACTCATAGCACGGAAACAAAGATGAGGCAAAAACCGCACACCGATGACAAAGCGATGCGGAAGCCGAATCCTCACTTGGCATCCGCCATCACTTGCAGCTGAATGACACTCCGTTGCTGCTCTTTTTCGAGGTACTCACGCCCCTTCTTGATGTTGATGTGATCCCACGGCAGCACTTCTTGAATGGGACGCTGCCGTTGCGAGTACCACTCGGTGTCGATCCCCAAATCGGCGAAAGTTTGCCACCACACGGCGGGCTTGAAGCACTCGCTCCAGCCATCGAGACGACAGCCTCGCCGCCAAGCTTCCAACAGGGCCGGCGCGACGCGTCGATCGCCTCGAGTCAGTACGCCCTCCAAAAGGCTGATCTCAACGTCATGCTGCTTGATGTGGACGGCTTTCAAGCGGCAACGCTGTTTGAGATACCGCCCCGCCCAACGCAGGTACTCGCGCGTCTGCATGCCGTTCCACTGATACGGCGTGTGGGGCTTCGGGACGAAGTTCGACACGCTGGCGGTCACGTCCCGATAACGCCCCGTTTCTTCCTTGCTGATCTGAGCGATCGTCTCGGCCATCTCGACGATGCCGTCCAGATCGGCCGTCCGCTCGCCCGGCAAACCACAAAGGAAATACAGTTTCACCCGTTGCCAGCCGTTGCGAAATGCCTCGCGGCAACCCTCGTACAAGTCGTCATTCTTGATTTTCTTGCGGATCTGTTCCCGCATGTCGTCCCGAGCGACTTCGGGAGCCAACGTCAACCCGGCCTTCCGCGCCCCGGCCATCAATTTGGGTACGCTGCGAAGTTGGTGGTTGATTCGCAGGCTTGGCAGCGACACGTTCACGCCCAACGGGCCGAACACCTCGTACATCCTTCGGACCAGCTCCTCGAAGTAGGGGTAGTCGCTGGTCGATAAGCTCAACAGGCTGATTTCATTCAGCCCCGTGTTGCGATAGCTCTCCAGAGCGGCTTGCACGATCGTCTCGACACTGCGGACCCGCAACGGCCGCTTGATCGTCGTCGACTGGCAAAACCGGCATTGCCAGGGGCACCCCCGCATAATCTCAATCGAGATCCGGTCGTGGGCCACCTCGACATTGGGGACGATCGGACGAGTGGGTAGCGGGAACGAGTCGAAATCTTTGCTGATCGTGCAGGACATGATTTCCCGGGGCACGTCGCTCCGGGTTCGATTCACCGCGGCGATGGTGCCGTCGGCGTGGTACTCCGGCTCATAAAACATCGGCGCGTACGCCCAATCCACGCTGCCGACCAACTCGGCGATCATCTCGACGCGAGATCGGCCGCCACGCTCCTTCAGGCTGACCCATTTTTCCATCAGCCAGGGCAGGCTCTCCTCGCCGTCGCCAATGACAAAAACGTCGATGAACGGTGCCAACACCTCCGGGTTTTGCGCTCCTGGTCCGCCAGCAATCACCAGCGGGTGATTCAAGCCCCGATCCCGCGACTCCAGCGGAATCCCACCCAGGTCGAGCATGGTCAGGATGTTGGTATAGCAGACCTCGTATTGCAGGCTGAAGCCCACGACATCGAAGTCACGCAAGGGCGTGAAGGTTTCCAGCGAGTACAGCGGCAACCGGTTGTCGCGAAGTTCCCGCTCGAAATCGAGCCACGGCGTGAACGCCCGCTCACAGGCCCATTGCGGGTCGGCATTCATCGTGCTGTACAAGACCTGCAAGCCGTGATGGCTCATCCCCAGCGTGTAGGTGTCGGGAAATGCCAGGCACAACTTGCCCCGCACCTGCCGATGATCCTTCACCACGCTATTCAGCTCCCCCCCAAGATACTGCCCGGGGGTGGCGACTCGCGGCAGCAGGCGGACCACGGCCTCTTTCAGGGACGCATTCATCATCGCGGCACGTCGATTCGGTTGGAGACGGCGGTCGGCGACCAAAACCCGCCGATCCCGCACGAATGTTCCTTTATTCTCTGTTTATTGTTGCCTTTGGCTTTCCGACTCGGCAAGCCCGACCGACACCGCGGTGCCGTCGAATCGCAAGACGGGCGGCTCCGGCGGCCAACCGGCGGCGGCGATCGACTCCGCCATGCAGATCAAATCGGTCACGCGCAGGCCGAAGACGAGCGATCCGGCAAACGGTTGGAGTAATTCCTTCGCCCGGGCAGCGTGGCGACGCATTCCCTCGTCCCGACCCTCGTAGTGCTTCACACCGGCCACGGCGAGTTGGATCAGCGCCTTGAAGAGATCCGCCGTTGCGCCTCGTCGGCCGGCCGCGTGCCACAGGCCCTCCCACGCCTCGTGGGCCTCCCAGAAATACCCGTGGTTGAACAGGTCGATGCCCCAGAGCAAGCCATTGAGCACCGCCTGGCCTGCAACCGCCGGCGGCGGCTCCGCGTCTTCATTCCGATTGCCAAAAGAATGGCCCCTCGGGTCCGAAACGGGATGCGGTGTTCGACCGGGGACGTAAGTGTAGGGCGGAAGGGGTCGATCCGGCAACCAACGGGTGCATGGGGTCATGGCACGTCGCGGTCGATGCGACGGCACTGGCGGTAAAGGTACAGCCCCATCACACCGGCCAAGGCGAACGGAACGCCGAGCATGAAGTAAATGCTGTAGTTGTACGCCAACGATTGCCGCACCGGGTCGTAATCGTTCTGGCCCTCGCCCGCTTCGGGAATCGCCTCCTTGCACAGGGGGCAACTATCGACGGCCGGCGTCGCCGCGAGGATCAGGGCCACGGTCAAGAACAGACGCTTCAGCACGACATCACCCTTGGGGATACAAGTCCTTTAAAATGAAGTATATCACGACGCCGGTGACCGAAACATAGAGCCAGATGGGCAACGTGACTTTCGCAAACCGGCGGTGTGAGTCGATGCGGCCACGCAGCGCCAGAAAAACCGTCGCCAAAACCATGGGGGCCGCCACTGCCGCCAGGACCGTGTGGGAGAGGAGCAGCGCCAGGTAAACCGAGCGGAACTCTCCCTCGTACCGGGTCGCTTCTCCGCTGCGAACGACGAAGTGGTACACCAGGTACGAAGTCAGGAACAGGGCCGAGGTCGCCAAGGCCGTCAACATCAATCCTTGGTGCAGTCGGATGCGCCGGGCACGAACGGCGAGGTAACCGCCGATGATCAGCACCGTCGAGGTCGCGTTGAGGACCGCATTGACAGTCGGGAGGTCGTATCCGCTCACGGTGCCGTATCCGGGGACGCCAAACGCCAGGCCAAGACCATGTCGGGCCACAGGACCACGATCACCATCGGCGCCAAAATGCAAATCGGAACCAGGAAGACAAACACCTTCCGCCAATCAATCTTCAGGTGCATGAAGAAGTACATGACCAAGAATGCCTTGCAGCACGCCACGATCCCGATGAGCACGAAGTTGACCACGGGGTTTTTGGCACCGAAGATCTGATTCACGGCAAACGAGATGGCCGTGAACACGAGGAGCGCCCCGAAGACTTTCATGAAGGTCGAGTCGGGGATGTGCTCCTCGTGACCGTGGTCGTGGCCGTGACCATGACCATGAGGGTGGTCATCGCCGTGATGAGCCGTGGCAGGCGGCTGGTGGTCGTGGGTCGAGCCAACGGCGTGCGAGTGATCGGACATGGAGTGAACTCCTTCAAGTCGTCGCTTGAATCTCAAACCAGGTACAGCAACGGGAAGAGGAAGATCCACACGACGTCGACAAAGTGCCAATAGAGGCCGGTCAATTCGAGCATCGAGACATTCCAAGCGTTCTTCACCAATCGCCCACGAAGGCCGTGGATCAGGATGATCGCAAAGACGACCAATCCGCCCAAGACGTGGGCGGCGTGGAACCCCGTCATTGCGAAGTAGCAAGACGCCCAGAGGTTTCCGTAGGGGATGAAAGCCGGCAAGTGCAGGTCGTGGTATTTCTCGTTCAGCTTGTTGGACATGATGCCGATTTCCAAGGCACTGGCCGGCCTCGACTGCCCCGAGCCGTTGATGGCCGCGACGACCTCGTAGCAATCGAGGGCCTTCTTTTGCTCTGCACTTTGCGCTTCGTTCCGGATTTTTTCCAGCAGCTCCTGCCGTTCTTCCGGGGACAGGATGCGTTGCTCTTCCTTGGCCTTAGTCTCATCGGCAGCGATTTGTTCAATCACCGGCTGGGCTACGGGGGTCAGTTTCTGGCGTACCTGCGCTTTGAACCATTGCGCCGAGCCGGGATCGTACGGGTGCCGCCCGGCTTCTTTGATGAACCGAGCGTATTCCGGCTCCTCAAGATGCTTGTACTCAGGACGGCTGGTATCCACACCCCGGAGGCTCGGGTCGATCAGATTGTCCGCGATGTAACCAGGCATGATCCCGTGGGAGAACTTGGCGCTGTATTCGTAGGCTTTGATCCCCATGAACAGCACACCGCAGGCGAAGGTGATCGCCACATAAGTGAGGCACTTCTTCGAGTCGCCACGGGCGATCGCTGAGTGAGCCATGACCACGGTGAAGCTGGAGAAGATCAGCACGAAGGTGTTGATCGCCCCGAGGGCCTCACTCAGGTGCACGTCGGTGGGCTTGGGCCAGGCACCTTCCGGAGTTCCCATGCGCAGGACGATGTAGGTGCCGATCAGCCCGGTGAAGAACATGATTTCCGTCACCAGGAACAACCACATCGCGAGCTTCCCGTTGCTGACCGGGATCCCCCGCTGGGTGTATTTCGCTTCATCGACGCTGACTGAGGCCATGACGTTCACCTAAAAAGCCAGTCCCCTCGGATAGTGAATCCGACCGGGACCATGATCAGGAAACGTAGCGATCCAAAACTAACAACGCCAGTACCGACGGCAAGTAGAGCAACGAGGCTCTCAGAACGACCCGGGCGGATTCACGACTCCGACTCCGGCCGAAATCGACGATGCGCCACAAGAAGGTCGCGTTTGCCAGAAGGACCCCGAGCCCATAAACCCAACCAGCCTGCCACGCCAGCGGCCAGAAGCTGGCCGAGGCCAAAGCGAGCATGGAGCCGACCATCGCTAAGGCGGTCTTGCGGCCGGTGGAATCGAGATTCGGCAACATCCGCAGGCCCGCCCGAGAGTACTGCTCTCGATAGATCCAGGCGATGGCGAGGAAGTGCGGCACCTGCCACCAAAACAGGATGGCGAACAACGGCATCGCTTCCCAGGTCAGCGATCCTCGCGCGGCCGACCAGCCGATCAGTGGGGGCAAGGCACCGGGCACGGCTCCGATCAGCGTGTTCCAAACGGTCCAGCGCTTGGCCGGTGTGTACGCCAGAACGTAAAGCACGAGCGACAGCGCGGCGATCCCCGCCGACAGTGGACCGCTCGGCAATCCCAGCAAAATCAGCATGCCGAGGAAGCCGAACCCTCCGGCCGCCAACAACGCCTCGACGGGCCGCATCCGACCCGAAGGCAACGGGCGATTCTCGGTGCGTGGCATCAGAGCATCGCTGCTACGTTCAAACACTTGATTCAACGCGCTCGCCGATGCCGTGACGAAAGCAGTCCCTAGGAGCATCAACGCGGCGGTCCAAGCATTGAGGGCATCTCCGGTCCCGAGCATTCCCAACCATGCCGTGACAAGCACCATGACGGCGATCTTGGGCCGCGTCAGTTGCACGTAGTCGCTCAACCGGACGCTCGCCGTGATCGGGGTGACTTCCGTTTGCAAGATGACTTGCGTGCTCATCACAAACTCACGGCCTCACGCGGTTGGCTTTGGGCCTCTTCGCTCTCGCGCGTCGGGCAAAATTAAAGCAACTTCCCCTTCCATGCTCGGGCAGCAAACATCGCGGCGGCAGCGAAGACGCCGAAGCCCATCCACACATGGATGGAACGCCAAGCGGCGTCCCACGCGGTGGCCCCACGGTACGCCGAGGCAGCGTCGGTCACGCGGACCAAGGCTTCGACCCCCAGCACCGCCTGCACCAGCATCATCAGGAACAAGGCCCGCGCTTTCCCCCTAAGTCCCGAGCCGCCCTCACCCGAGGTGGTCCGCAGGACCAACACACCCGCCAACCCCAGGGCAATGAGGGCCAGCATGGGGTGGAGGCGCTTGCCCCAGGTCGCATCGATGTGGCGTAGCAACCCGCCGAAGATGATCTGCACGAGGAGCAGCGACACGAGCAACACGGAGATCCAACGGACCACACGTTCATGGTCGAGGTCGGCCCATTGGTTCCAGCGCGAGCTCGTGGTCATTGCCAGCAGGCAAACCATGGCGGTGACCACTTGAGCGAAAACCCCGTGGGTGATCGCCAACTCCGGGCCGCGCAGTTCGTTGAGGTACACTCGCAAGCCGCCGAGAAGACCCTGCACCACGATGCCGAGGAACGCGAGGCTGGCCCAAGTGCGTTGCCATCGTCCCGCGGCCCTAGAGAACAGTTCGGCGACCACGGCGACGGCCAGCGCCATCGCCCCGCCCAAAGCCATGCCGAATCCCGGGTTCGCCAGGGCATCGATCGACTTCGAAGTCGCTTGCCGAACCTGCACCATGCCCAGCGCTGTTCCCAGGACGACGGCCAAGATGCCCAGCCATGCCAAGCCGCGAGTTCGGCGGCTCGGCGAAAACTGCCAGTGTGCTGCCACCAGCGCGAGGACAAGAAAGCCCACCACATACCCGGCGATTCGATGGGCATGCTCGACATACCAACCGAAATCCCCTGCCCGTTCATGGAACAGCAAATACCACGGGGGGGTGGGCCAAACGGTGTCGGCCATGCCCACGCCGAACGTGGTCACAAGCGTTCCGATGGCGAGCAGGGTGAAGAGGG
>JAOAAM010000659.1 GCA_026418875.1 Gemmataceae bacterium
GTTTTGGCGATCTTGAGAAACGCAGAACAGTTCGAGAGTACCAATCTCGGTGCTACGGGTGAACAGAGTCACGGGAACTTGTCTGACTCCGGTGCTGCGTTTGCCTCCGCGTAGGACCGTTTGCAGGGGGGGCAATTGCAGAAGTTGTTCTCGGGAGAGTTCGAGTATTTGTCCGGCTTTATCATCGCTTCGGACGGTGGAGCTGTAGAGGGGGAATTGCACCGGTTGGCCCAGCGACAATTCCAGGACCGGTTCATTAAGTTCGATGCCGGCACCTTCCTCCAGTCCTTGCGGTGCCACGCAGAGGACGTTGATTTTTGCGTCGTCGGATCGTGTCTGCTGAATTTCCGAAGATGTTCGTTCCGATGATGTGATTTGCGATGATGTTGGTTGTTGAGGTGATGTTGGGTTGGGCGGTGAAGCGGTTTGAATGCCGATGTAATATGAACGTGGGATGCCGCCGCCGATGCGTCGACCGCCGATGTGACGCAACCAAGCATAGGAGGCGGCCCCCCAAGCGACGGCGAGGTCGAGGGAGGGGTTGGTCAAGCGGATGGGTTTCCATTGGGGGCCGTACCAGTTTTGCATCACTTCAATTAGCCGCTCTTGCAGGGCCACGGGTTGAAACACGCCGCCGTTGAACAAGACGGCGTCCGGCGGGGATGCGGAGTGAGCCGCGAGGAAGACCGCCAGGTGTCGTGAGATGGCGGGGTCGCTGACGTACGGCAGACCCATTTCGTGTAAGCCGGTCCGACCGGTGCGTTGGGGCCGGGAATCGCGAGGAGTCCGAGGGAAGAAGCCCTCGAAGATGTTTTGCCGGACTTCGGCTGGGGTCAGTTCGGTGTGGAGCACGCCTCCGACAAGGGCGCGCCCCCGGCCCATGATGGTGACAGGCATCGAGGCTGGAGGCTCGGGCCGCAAGAGTTGTTCCTTGGCGAGTCGGCAGGCTTGAACCAAGGTGCCGTACTGCGCGGCATCCAATTTGCCGGCACTTGGGAGCTTCGCCTCGACCGCCTTGGCCAAGGCGAGGTCCATGTTGTCGCCGCCCAGCAGCAGGTGGTCGCCGACCGCTTCCCGGATAAACGCCAATTCGCCGGCATGTTCACCCACGCGAATGAGACTGAAATCCGTTGTGCCGCCGCCGACGTCGACCACCAAGCAGAGCATGCCGGGCTTCAGTTGTTGGATTTCTTGACCGGGATGGAGCGCCAGCCAGCAGTAGAAGGCGGCTTGAGGTTCTTCGAGAAGAGTCACATTGCCAAGCCCCGCCCGCTTGGCAGCCTCGAGGGTGAGATTTCGGGCGACGTCGTCGAAAGACGCCGGTACGGTCAAAACAATGGTCTGCGACTGTAAGCGTTCCTCATCGGAGTTTGTCGATCGAGTGTAGTTCCAAGCATCGACGAAATGACGCAAGTAGCGAGCCGAGACTTCCAACGGCGAGAGTCGAGCGACCTCGGGCGGGGCCGACCACGGAAGCAGGGGGGCGGTCCGATCGACGCCCGAGTGGCAAAGCCAAGACTTGGCCGAAGACACGAGCCTCCCCGGGATGCGGCTGCCATGGTTGCGGGCAAACTCACCGATCACGTGGGGCGGGTTTTCGTCCCAGGGAAGCTTGGTCGATCCTGCGGGAAGATCGTGTGGGCCGGGGAGATAGAGAAAAGACGGCAGCAAGGGACGGGGGCTAACCTCGCCGGGCTGGACAAGCTGCGGAACGTGGAAGGTTTGTATCGGGGGTCGGCCCGACCGGCCGGCGGTCGTGGTATCGACATACGCCAGGGCACTGTTGGTGGTTCCCAAGTCGATTCCAACCAAATATCGCGGCATACGAGTGTCCTGTCTCGGCACGGGCAGGTTGTGGCTGCGGGCCGTGGTGTTGCTCTTGTCTCCGATATGAGAATTGTTATGGTTCTACGACCATGAAAAGGGGTGGATCTCGTTTCCGAATCCTGATCTGGTGCGCCCTGGCCCTTGGCCAAGGCGGGTGCATGGTTTTGGCAGCGGGAGCGGTGGGCGGTGGCGTAGCAGCGTTGGGGATCAAGCGGGGGACGGTCGCGCGAACCTTCCCGGCTGGCGTGCAAGAGACGGCCCAAGCCGTGCAGGCGGCCCTGGTTGACCTCGGCCTGCCCGTCGAGCGACCCCGGGTGGGCACCAACCTCGCGGAGATCGACAGCACCCTCGAGGATGGAAGCCCGGTGTTCCTCACGGTCCGGGCTGAGCCACGCGAATTGCCCAGCGATCCGCCCCAAACGCGGGTGGAGGTCCACATCAAGGTGTTTGGCGACCGACCGCGGAGCGAGAGAATTCTGGACCGGGTGGAGTATCGGCTGAAAAACCCCGCCCCAACGATCCCATCGCCCGGTGCGTTCACGCCACCTTCGTCACCGTCGTCGCCGCCTGGCCCCATCCTGCCAGTGTCGCAAACGGACGAACCGGAGTTGGCTCCGACCAAGTCGCCGTGACTACCGAGATTCGGCGTGATTTCTTGCGGCTCGAGCGGCCTGATGGGGGGCCGCTTAGTTATACTAACTTCATGCCTCCGAATGTACTTGGATTTGATATCGGCGGGGCGCACATCAAGGTGGCCCACACCGACGGCACCGCGATGCAGCGACCGTTCGCCCTGTGGAAGCAACCACGTCGGCTGACTGCCGAGCTTACGGCCCTCCGCCGGATGGCCCCGTTGCACGACCTGATCGCCGTCACCATGACCGGCGAGTTGTGCGATTGTTACTTGACCAAGCGGGACGGCGTTCACGCCATTTTGCGTGCCGTGCAGCGCATGTCGGGCGATGTCCCGGTGAAAGTCTGGACGACGCATGGCCGATTCGTGACTCCCGCGGAAGCGAAGCATGAGTGGCTCGCCGTCGCGGCGGCCAATTGGCTCGCCACCGCCGTCTGGTGCGGGCGATTGGTCCCGCATGGCTCCGCCTTGGTGGTAGACATCGGCTCAACCACGACCGACCTGACGGCCTTGGAAAATGGCCGACCGATCCACCAGGGCGGCACCGATCCCGAACGACTTCGGTCCAGCGAACTGGTTTACACCGGAGTTCGGCGGACCCCGGTGTGCGCCTTGATCTCGGAAGGTCTGGCCGCAGAGCTCTTCGCTACCACTCTCGACGTCTACTTGATGCTCGAGCAATTGCCGGAGAATCCCGACGATTGCAACACGGCTGACGGCCGGCCTGCGACCCGTACCTTGGCTCATGCGCGACTCGCCCGCATGCTGGGTGGCGATTCCGAAATGACTCGGACGGAAGAGACCCTCGATCTCGCTCGACGTGTCGCAGAGATTCAGCGCCGTCGGCTGAGAGAAGCGGCTTCACGGGTGATCGCTCGGCTACGGCAGCCGCCGCAGACCATCGTCACGGTGGGTAGTGGGGAGTTCCTGGCCGCCACCCTGGCCGAGG
>JAOAAM010000721.1 GCA_026418875.1 Gemmataceae bacterium
GCCTGGAAGGGCTGGGCAAAGACGGCGAAATGACTCGGTGGCACCCCCTCCGCCCGGCCGAAACCCAGACACAACTTCTCCGCCTGTGCCCGCACGCCGGGAATGGAGAGCCAATCGGGCGAGCAGCCCCGCTCGACCACCTCGTCGCTGTCCCGCCAGAAAATGGCTTGTTCGATGGCGTTGGGGGGCGTCACGTCAGGAATTCCTTGACCGTCGTCACTCGATGTTCCCGTGCCGCCGTCAATACCGCCTCGCACAAGGCGATGGTTTCGAGATTATCCTGGCCGCTGATCTCCGGCTCCGCATCCTCCTCCAAGGCGACCAGCAATTGACTCATCGTGCCGACGAAAGCGTCGGGAAACCAGACTTCGGTCCAACGTGGCTGAAACCAGTAGCCAGGGAACCGCTTCACGGTGAAGTCGAGGGTGCTGGGGGTGCGGGCCGGATAGCTCGGCCAGCCGATGGTGCCGCGTGCCAATCCATCGGTCCCCTCGACACGCCAATGGATGCGGATGTCGCCTTGGGATCCTTCGCGCACTGGGCCCGTCCAAACATCGTCCCAGGCCGAGGCGCGAGCACCGGATTCGTACTCCAAGATGTACAGGTTGATTCCGTCGGTGTGGGAGAAATGCGTGCGCGGGTCGGGGCGGGTGCTGGCAAGAACTCGGTCCGGCGTGCCCAGCCAAAAGCGAAACGTATCCAGATGGTGAATGCTCATGATGAACGTCGAGAGCGACGCTTGCCCTTGGGCCCAGGGCATCCAATGTGGGATCGCCCGCATGTCGATCGTCGCCAAGACCACCTCGCCCAACCAACCGCGGTTCAAGATGTCCTTCAAGGCCCGAACCGACTGGTCGTAACGCATGTTGTGGTTGACCGCGAGTTTGACCCCGGCCGTTCGGCATCGCTCAACACAATCCTTTGCCTCGGCATACGACATCGCCAGCGGTTTCTGCGCCAAGATGCCCCGGATGTGTGGATGCTGCAACGCCGCCCGAATCAAGTTGGGCTGGTGATCGGGTGGGACCGCGATGTCGAGCACCTCGATCGCCGGATCGGCGAGTAGCTCTTCGTAATGGCGGTGGACCTTGGGTATCTGATGCAGTTCGGCGACACTTCGTGCCGTTTCCTCCCGACGCGACGCGATCGCCACAGGATTGAAGCCGGCCTGTCGATAGGCGACCAAATGACAATCGCGCATGATGAAGCCGGCCCCGGCGCAGCCGATTCGCCAATCGAGTCGGCGGGGCAAGCGGGGCTTGTAGCTGAGTTGCAACTCAGGTATCGGGGGCATACGGCAGTCCTCGCGGCACGGCCATCCACATCGAGATCGGGGCATGCTGCTAAGGCATCGGCTCGTCGTGATTCCGATCCCACTCAGGCCGTCCGCAATTCCAGCGGGATGGGGAAATGTACGTCCTCCTCGCGAATCGTCCGCTCCTCCACGATTGCACCATAACGTTGCCGCAGATAGTCCAAGCAGCTTTCGACCACGTCCTCCGGCGCGCTGGCCCCCGCGGTCACCAACACGGTATCGTCTGGCGAAAGCCAGCCTTCTTGCAATTCGTGGTGGGTGTCGATCAGATAGGCTCGTTTCCCACGCGACTCGGCGATCTCCGCCAAGCGTTGGCTATTGGAGCTGTTCTGGCTCCCGAGGACGAGGACAACGTCGGCCTCTTCGGCCAATTCTCGGACCGCTTCCTGGCGATTCTGCGTGGCGTAGCAGATGTCATCTTTCGCGGGGCCGACAATTTGCGGGAAGCGACGCTTCAATGCGGCAATGATCCCCCGGGTTTCGTCGACGCTCAGGGTTGTCTGCGTGAGGTACGCAAGCGGCGTGTCCGGCGGCAAGTCGAGCCTTTCGACATCGTCTTCACTCTCGACCAAGATGATGGCGTCGGGGGCCTCCCCCATGGTGCCGACGACTTCGTCATGCCCCTCGTGGCCAATCAGGATGATTCGCCTTCCCTCTTTCGCGTACCGTATCGCCTCCTTGTGAACTTTGGTGACTAGGGGACACGTGGCGTCGATGGCGTGAAGTCGCCGCCGCTCCGATGCGTCCCGAATCTGCGGGGCAACACCGTGAGCGCTGTACAAGACCGTTGCCCCTTCAGGTACTTCTTCGATGGAATCAACGAAGACGACTCCCTTGGCCCTGAAGCGATCGACGATGGGTCGATTGTGGACGATCTCGTGGTAAACGTAGATCGGTGTGCCGAACAGTTCGATGGCCCGCTCGAGCGTCTCGATGGCCATGACCACACCAGCACAGAAGCCACGCGGATTCGCGAGAATCACCTTCATGTAGCACCTCGACGGCCCGGGAGTTGTTATCCTGCCTGAGAAACCGCGGGAGTCAGCAGCAGCATCACCTTCCGCGAAACGGTCTTGCCAAACGATCCGACAACGATTATGCACCCCGAACCCATGCCCAAGACGACCGCGATCGACGACGTGGAGAACCCGGGATTCGAGTTGGTTCCCGACGGCGAATTCCATGGCGAGAGGGGTCTCGGGGCAACTTGGTGGGTACGGTTGACGCTGCTGGGGGTGGCAGCGGGGATGATTTCGCTATTCGCCATCGGGGCGATGCTTCATCCATATGAGGCCGATGGGAGGCCGAAAACACACGGGACGCATCGGCAGCTGGGACTGCCGCCGTGCAGTTTCTATGCTCTGACGGGCATGCCTTGCCCGTCGTGCGGGTTCACCACGGCGTTTTCGCTGGTGGCTCACGGGGATTTGACGGCAGCGATGCAAGTGAACAGTGTCGGGACACTCCTGGCACTTTACTGCCTAGCCGTCATTCCCTGGGCCTTGTTCAGTGCCTGGCGTCGACGGCTGTGGTTGGTACGCTCGCTGGAACATTGGGCAATCGTCTCACTGAGTGTGTTCGTACCATTGATGATCGTGCGTTGGATCGTGTTGATCGTCTCCACTCGTTGGTCAGGGCAGGCATGACGGCTGCCGGGAGTTTGTCATGGCGGACCAATCCATTCGTCGTCGGCGGATCGCGGGGATCGTTCTGGCATTGATCGGTCTGGGGATCGGTTGCAAGCCGTTCGCCTTGCCATTCTACCTGCTCAACCTGAACAAACCGAGAATCCCGTCGCACTACAGCTTTTACGAGCGGGCCAAGGAGGCCAAGGGGAAGAAAGACATTCGCGTGGCCGTGTTCGTCGAGCGGGGTCGGGGCTTGTCGCCGGACTTCCTCGGCTG
>JAOAAM010000732.1 GCA_026418875.1 Gemmataceae bacterium
CAGAAAGACAGTACCGCTTCCCGCGTGGACGAAGACCCCATCCCGATCCCGATCGGCCCCGGTGAAGGCGCCCCGCCGATGGCCGAAAAGTTGGTTCTCGATAAGGTCGTTCGGAATCGCGGCGCAATTGACCGGCAAGAATCGGCTCGTGCCATCCGGGTCGGAGGCCTGATGGATGGCCCGGGCAACGAGTTCCTTGCCCGTCCCACTCTCGCCAATGAGAAGGACGGTTGACCGGGTTGGGCCGACCCGACGAATCAACTCGCGGATTCGCTGCATGGCGGGCGATCGGCCGACCAACTCGCCCGGGGCTTGTTGCCGGCTCAATTCGCGGCGTAGCCACTGGTTTTCCCGCTGCAATTCCCGGACGGCACGCATTCGCCGCAGCTTTCCCAGAACCTCGTCCAGGATGATCGGCTTCATGAGGTAGTCGTGCGCCCCCTTCTGAAATGCCTCGACGGCATTCTCGACGGTGGCATAAGCCGTGATCAGCACGACCAACAATTCCGGGTTCAGCTTTAGGAGTCGCTCTAGGGTCTCGATCCCGTCAATCCCGGGAAGCTGCACGTCGCACAGGGCGATGTCGAATCGTTGCTGCCCCGCCAGCCGAATCGCCTCCTCGCCGCTGCCCACCGCGGTGACCGCGTACTCTTCCTGGACGAGGCACTCGGCCAGTGTCTCGCGGATGAGTGGTTCGTCATCCACGACCAGGACTCGAGTTTTGGCATTTTTCGTCGTCACGTCACGATGTCCGATGCTGAAGCATGACGACCCTCGCGGGCGGGCCGAGAGTCAAAGTCTCGGGACTTCAAGTCGGCGGTGGAGGCGGCGGTGGTGGGTAGCCAGCTTCGGAACCGCGCCCCGGGACCGGTCCCGGGGACATAACCCACCGTGCCGCCATGACCCTCGACTAATTTCCGCGTGACGAAAAGCCCCAGGCCCGTGCCGTGCTTTTTCGTCGTGAAATACGGTTGGAATAATCGCGGACGCTGCTCCGCAGGCACCCCCGGCCCGTCGTCGCTGACGTCCACCGTGACCCCCCCATCCGACGCCCAAGCGATGATCTCGATCCGGCCATTCCTCGATGTCGCATCGATCGCATTCAAAATCAGGTTCAAAAAGACTTGCACCAGTTGGTCACGGTAGGCGAACATCGTCGGGAGCGAGGGGCCGAACTGCACGGCGATTTGCCGACTCTTCATCCCCCTGTAATACTTGGCGATGTTCAATGCTTCATCGATGATTTCCCGAAGAGTGCAGCGGACACGTTCCGATGCGGCTGGCCGGCTGAACTCGATCAATTCACGCAGCGTTCCCCGAATCCGCTGCAATTGCCCGGAGACCAGGGCCAGGCGGTCGCGGGTGTACTCGTCGAGATTCCGCCGCTCCAACATCTGCACAATACTACTGATCGAAGTAAGCGGGTTCCCGACTTCATGGGCGATGCCGGCGGCCAATAACCCGAAGGCCGCCATCTTCTCCTGATGCAAGACTTTTGCCTGAGCCTCCTGCAAGTCGCGGGTGCGCTCTTCGATCCGTGCCTCCAGTTGCGACTGTTGCTCGCGGAGGCTGTCATTCAGTCGGCTGAGATGTTCGCTGAATCGTTTGAGTAACAGGGCGAGGGAACTCGCGGCCCAGGTCACCCATCCGAGGACCACCAGCGTCAGAATCCATGAGAAAACGTCTCGTTGGTCGCCGGGCAACGATAGATACAAGGCCGTCACACTCACGCCGTGGAAAAAGCACGTCGCGAGCGTCACCCTCGGTGAATTCCGGATCGCGCACACAATCAGCGAGAGGATGTAATAGATGCGGAAGGGGCTTTCCGGACCGGTGTGGAAATGGCACAGAAGCCCGATGAAAAGGGCCTCCATGGCGGAGATGAGTAAGGGATACTCGCCGAGAAACACCCGGCCCCGAAAGCTGAATGCCGTGTCGATCAGCGTGTATGCCGCACCCAGGGCGAGGATCGCATTCAGGGCAGGCGTCGACGCATCGTGAGGGGCAAAATTCACCGCGAGGTAGCCGACGACCACGCCCACCCATCGAATTTTGACCGCGATGTTCTCGGCGGCCAACTCCCAGCGCGGCGCTGTAGTCGAGATCATTCCCATGCGATCGGCCTTCCCTCGCTCCCCCCCATCTCCATTTTAGATGCCCTGGCCCCCGATTTCCGGTTCGACTCGCCGAGGGCTCGCAAATTCGCCGGACCCGAGGCGTTCGTCATCGAGGAGAGCCTCCGGGCCGCAGCAGGTCGATACTCCACGGTCTGACATGGTTCATGGCACCGATGGGACGGGGTTACGAAGTGTGAGGCGGACTGCACGGTCGGGTTCAGTTTCGGTTGACGGCGAAGCGTCGGAAGTGTTATGAACTGGAAATTCGCAAAGCGACAAGGATCGTCGGGGCAAGCCGCATGCAATTCGTGTTACCGCCAGCCACAGTCCGTGGCCCGCAACAGGTCCCCTTGCGCTGGGAGGACGCGGGCTGTCCGAACTGTGCGAGCCGCCACAACAGCCCGCTGCTCGAAGCGCAGGATTGGATGAGTGGAGACGAGGGGCTTTGGTTCGCGGTCGTGCAGTGTGATTCGTGTGGAACCTGCTTCACGAATCCTCGACCGGATCCCGCGTCGATTGGGCAATTCTATCCGCCCAGTTACACGCCTTACCGAGAACGGCGTCGCCGGAGGCCGCTGTTGGGGTGGAGGCCTTGGCCCCGCCTGAAAAAGCCGCGGGTGGAGAAACGACCGCTCCCTTGGCACGGTCGAGGGCGGCTCCTCGATTTTGGCTGCGGAAATGGTTCATACCTCGTCGAGATGCAAAAGCGCGGTTGGGATGTCACAGGTCTGGATGTCTCTCGGGAGATGATCGATCGAATCCGGGACGAATTGGGAATCCGGGCCTACGTGGGAACTCTGCCGCATCTGGAGTTGGAGCCGGAGTCGTTCGACGTCATCACGATGTGGCACTCGTTGGAGCATGTTCACGAACCGGCACCGCTTTTGCGCGAGGCACGAAGGCTGCTGGCCCCGGGCGGGAAGATCGTGATCGCGGTCCCGAATATCGACAGCTTGCCGTTCCGGTGGTTCGGCAAAGACTGGTTCGGTCTGGAACTGCCGCGGCATCTGACGCATTTCACGCCGTCGAGCCTTCTCCAGATGTTGCAGCGTTGCGGGTTTGCCACGGAGCCGATCCGTTTCATCCGGCATGCGAAATGGCTCAGGACATCGGCCGAGCGAGTCTGCTCGCGCGGGGGGCCGACTCCGTGGTGGGTTCGGCTGCTGCGATACCGCCTGCCGGCTGCGGCCGTCACTTGGTACAGTTGGTTCACGCAGCAAACGGATTGCCTTCTTGCCGTGGGCCACCGCTAAGTGACAGACCGCATTCTCAGTTGCCACTGCCGATCGCGGCAGCCCCAAGCGGCCGCTCACTCTTCCGGCGGCGGAACGAAGTCGGCGATGTACAGTTGCGAACTGGGGTCGCCGTCGCGACTCGAAGTCCACATAATTCGCTTCCCATCGTAGCTGAAGACCGGCAGCACATCCTGGCCCGGCGAGTAGGTGATGCGGACGGTTTTCCCCGTCTCGACGTTCATCCAATACAGGTCGTAATTGGGCCGCAACATCGGGTTGCCGTGGTCCGCAGCGGTGTAAATGATGTGCTTGCCGTCGGAATACCAGTACGGTGCCCAATACACCCATTGATCGTTATCGGTGAGCGCTCTCTCGTTTGTGCCGTCGGCGTCGATGACGTACAGTTGCAGCCGATCTTTCTCTTTGCGGTCACTGCGGAAAACCACCCGCTTGCCATCCGGGGAGAAGAACGGCCCGCCATTGTAGACGCCCGGTGCATTCGTCAGCTTGCGGACATTACGACCGTCGGCATCCATGATGTACAATTCGAGGTTGCCATCCCGATTCGAGCAAAACACGATCTGCTTGCCGTCGGGCGAATAGCTGCATTCCGCATCGTAGCCGGGGGCGTCCGTGAGGCGTTTCAGGCCCGATCCGTCCACGTTGATCTCGAAAATGTCCATGTAGGGGTCGAAATCCCACTGATACCGGCGTCGTCGCCCGGCTCGGCGATCTTCCTCGCGCTGTCGGTATTCTGCTTCTTGATGCTTCTTCGCCTCGGGGTCGAGGTGGCTGCTGGCGAAGATGATTTTCTTGCCGTCCGGCGAAAAATGAGGGCAGGTCGTCCGACCAATGCCCGGGCTGAGCCGACGAAACCGCCCCGACTCCAGATCCATCAGAAAAATCTGGTAGAACGGGTTGCCGGAATCACGCTCTTCCGCCTGAAACACGATTTGGCGACCGTCCGGGGAGAAGTAACCCTCACCGGCGCGAACGAAGTGCGAGGTGATCTTGCGGATATTCTTCAAATGCCGGGCTTCTTGAGTGGTCCAGTCGTCGGGGGAGGCGATGCCGAAGGCGAGGAGGGTAAGCGTCACCAGCATGGGGATCCTCAAGCAAGGCGGGAAGGCGAAGTCGCTGGCCGTATTCTACGAAGTTTCCTGGAACCGTTGACGGAAAAGGTCGGAGGTCTCGTGTCGGAGCATTCAGCCGATTCGGTGCCGTGCGGGTTGTGCGGCCGAGGGTTTCCGCGAAGCCGGCTGACCCGTCACCATTGTTTGCCGCGAGAACATGGCGGGACCACGCACGACGTGGCCCTGCTGTGCGTTTCATGCCACAGCATGGTCCACGCGACATTCACGAATGCCACGCTGGCGACACAGTATCCGACGATCGAACAACTTCGGCAAGCGCCCGAGTTGAGACCGTATATCCGATGGGTCCGACGGCAGCCCGCGACACGGCAGACACGCCACCGTCCCCGGCGGTTCAAACGGTGACCGACTCGGGAGTCTGGCGACGGCTTTCGCGACTCTGCTGCCGGCATCGGTCCCAGTATTGAATCAGATCGATCCGGGTGACGATGTCGATGACCTGGCCTTCCCGCGTGACCAGAACTCCCGTGTTCCCCGCGAGAAGCAGCCGATAAGCCTCGTCCAAGTGGACGTTGACGTCCACGGTAGGAAG